>NZ_JAAGPB010000039.1:0-36621 GCF_017104585.1 Burkholderia sp. Ac-20392 | reverse complement strand
TCAGGGCGCGGCCGCGCATGCGCGCCGCCACGTGGGCGGCGGGCTGCGGCGCGCGGCCGCAATCTGCCCGCATCCTAGCATTCCGGCAGGGCCGCCAGCGACCGGAACCGCCGGGTATTGCGAACCGCGCATCATCGTCCGCCTCGTCATCGTCCAGTCACGGCCGCCGCAGGTCGAGCGTGAACGGGAATTCACGGCTCGGCGCGGCAGCCGCGACATCCATCCGCCCCGGCGTATGCCCCATCTCGACGAAGCGTGCGAGCCGGCGGCTCTCGGCTTCGTATGCATTGACCGGGAACGTCGCGTAGTTGCGCCCGCCCGGATGCGCGACGTGATAGCGACAGCCGCCGAGCGAGCGCTGCAGCCACGTATCGACGATGTCGAACGTGAGCGGCGCATGCACGCCGAGGGTCGGATGCAGCGCGGACGGCGGCGACCACGCCTTGTAGCGCACGCCCGCGACGTATTCGCCGACGGTGCCGGTCGGCTGCAGCGGCAGCGCGCGGCCGTTGACGGTCACGACGTGCCGGTTGTCGTTGAGCCCCGTCACGCGCACTTCGAGCCGTTCGACCGACGAATCGACGTAGCGCACCGTGCCGCCGGGCGCGCCCTCCTCGCCCATCACGTGCCACGGCTCCAGCGCGCCGCGCAGCGACAGTTGCATCCCGTTCACCGCGATCTGACCGAACAGCGGGAAGCGGAATTCGAAGTGCGGCGCGAACCACGCCGGATCGAACGCGAAACCGGCATCGCCCAGTTCGGCCAGCACATCGTCGAAATCCATCTGAAGAAACTCGGGCAGCATGAAGCGGTCATGTAGCGCGGTGCCCCAGCGCGTGAGCGGCGTCGTGTACGGTGCGGCCCAGAAACGCGCGACCAGCGCGCGCAGCAGCAATTGCTGCACGATGCTCATCCGCGCATGCGGCGGCATCTCGAATGCGCGCAGTTCGAGCAGGCCGAGCCGGCCGGTCGACGAATCCGGCGAATACAGCTTGTCGATGCAGAACTCGCTGCGATGCGTGTTGCCGGTCACGTCGATCAGCAGGTTGCGCAGCACGCGGTCGACGAGCCACGGCGGCATGTCCTGCCCGAACAGCAGCTTGTTGCGCTGGATCTCCGCGAACGCGATGTCGAGTTCGTAGAGCTGGTCGTTGCGCGCTTCGTCGACGCGCGGCGCCTGGCTCGTCGGCCCGATGAAAAGCCCGGAGAACAGGTACGACAGCGACGGATGGTTGTGCCAGTACGCGATCAGGCCCGCGAGCAGGTCCGGGCGACGCAGGAACGGGCTGTCGGCCGGCGTCGCGCCGCCGAGCACGAAGTGGTTGCCGCCGCCCGTGCCGACGTGGCGGCCGTCGACCATGAACTTCTCGCTGCACAGCCGCGACTGCCACGCAGCGTCGTACAGGAATTCGGTGTGGTCGACGAGTTCGTCGAAGTTGCTGGCCGGATGGATGTTCACCTCGATCACGCCGGGATCGGGCGTCACCTGCAGCAGCTTCAGCCGCGCGTCGCGCGGCGGCGGATAGCCTTCCAGGACGAGCTTCACGCCCAGCGCGTGCGCGGTCAGCTCGATCGCGCCGAGCAGGTCGAGATAATCCTCCAGCGCGGCCAGCGGCGGCATGAACAGGTACAGGATGCCGTTGCGCACTTCGACGCACAGCGCGGTGCGCGTGATCCACGCGGCCGACTCGAAGCGCTCGGGAAGGCGACTCGGGTCGCGCGCGGCCGGCCGCCCGTTCCTGGCGGTGCCGTCGTCGCGCCACTGCATCACGGTCTGCGCGGACGCCTCGCGATGCACGCCGGACAGGTAGCGCGGCGCATCGGCCGGGCCCGCGTAGCGCGCGCGGATCGCGGCGGCGTCAGGCAATGCGGCGCGCGGCGCGAACGGATCGCGCTCGACCAGATACGGATAGTCGGCGCGGCTCGCCCACGGCAGCGAATCGAGCGGCAGCCGATAGCCCATCGGCGAATCGCCGGGCATGAGGTACATCCGTTCGTCGCGGAAGAACCACGGCCCCGTCTGCCAGCGCGGGCCGTCGAGGCCAGGCGTTTCCTCCGTGCGCTTGACCGGCAGCACGTAGCCGACCACGCTGTCGAGCTTCTGCTCGAACACCTTGCGCAGCCGCGCACGTTCGAGCTCGTCGTCGAGACGCGAGTCGAACGGGTCGACGTTGACCGGCAACCGGCGCTCGCGCCACAGGTAGTACCAGACGTCCTCGTAGCCGGGCCGGATGAACTCGTCGGTCAGGTTCAGCCGCGCGGCGAGCGCATCGATGAAGCGCTTCGCATCGTCGGTCGTATGGGCGGATGGCTCGCGCTCGTCGGCGAACAGCGACGGATCGTGCCACACGGGCTGGCCGTCGGCACGCCAGAAAATCGACAGCGCCCAGCGCGGCAATTGCTCGCCGGGATACCACTTCCCCTGCCCGAAATGCAGGAAACCGCCGTCGCCGTATTCGGCGCGCAGCCGTTGCACGAGTTCGGTCGCATAGCCGCGCTTGGTCGGGCCGAGCGCGTCGGTATTCCACTCGGCGCCGTCGCGATCGTCGATCGACACGAAGGTCGGCTCGCCGCCCTGCGTGAGCCGCACGTCGCCGGCCGCCAGCGCGCCGTCGACCTGCGTGCCGAGCGCCAGCACACCGTCCCATTGCGATTCCGTATATGGCTTCGTCACGCGCGGCGATTCGTACACGCGCGTCACGGTCATCTCGTGCTCGAACGACACCTCGCATTCGTCGATCAGCCCCTCGACCGGCGCGGCGCTGGTCGGCTGCGGCGTGCAGGCCAGCGGAATGTGACCTTCGCCGGCGAGCAGGCCCGAGGTCGGATCGAAGCCGATCCAGCCGGCACCCGGCAGGTACACCTCGCACCATGCGTGCAGGTCGGTGAAGTCGACCGACGTGCCGCTCGGGCCGTCGAGCGACTTCACGTCGGGCGTGAGCTGGATCAGGTAGCCCGACACGAAACGCGCGGCAATGCCGAGATGGCGGCACAGCTGCACGAGCAGCCATGCGCTGTCGCGGCACGAGCCGGAGGCCAGCTCGAGCGTCTGCTCGGGCGTCTGCACGCCCGGCTCCATCCGCACGAGATAGCCGATGTCGCGCTGCAGTTGCTGGTTCAGCGCGACGAGGAAGTTCACGGTGCCGGCCGGCGTGCGGTCGACGCCGTCGACATACGCGCGGAACAGCGGCGCCGCGCTCGTCTGCGGATCGCACGCGAGATACGGCGCGAGCTCGGTCTTCAGCGCATCGTCATAGCTGAACGGGTATTGATCGGCGCTCGCTTCCAGGAAGAAGTCGAACGGGTTGTACACCGACATCTCGGCGACGAGATCGATCGTGACCTCGAAGTACTCGGTGCGCTCCGGAAACACGAGCCGCGCGAGATAGTTCGAGAACGGGTCCTGCTGCCAGTTGATGAAGTGCTGCGCGGGCTCGACCGTCATCGAATACGCGAGGATCGGCGTCCGGCAGTGCGGCGCGGGCCGCAGCCGCACGACCTGCGGGCCGAGGTTGACGAGCCGGTCGTAGCGATAGCGGGTGGTGTGATGCAGCGCGACGTGGATGGACATGGGAGCTCGGTTCGGGTTGAGCCGACCGGGCGCGCGTCGCGCTCAACGCGACGCGGCAGCCCGGCCTGGCGGATTCGGCGAAAGCGTGCGCGAGGTCAGACGAGCTCGGGCGTCTGCACGACGCTGATCTCGACACCGACGGCCGTCGCGCCGAGCCCCGTCACCGGCTGCGCGTCGCGGTAGTCGAGGCCGACCGCGATGCGCACGTAGCGTTCGTCCGGGCAGCGGTTCATGAACGGATCGAACCCGACCCAGCCGAGCCCTTCGACATAGGCCTCGGCCCACGCATGGCCGGCCGGCTGCTGCATCAGTCCGGCCGCCTGCGGCTGCGCGCCGAGCGCCGGTTGCGGCATTCCCTGCGACTGCGCGGCGTGCGACGCGCCGAGCACCTGCTGCATGCCCTCGCCGCTCTGCAACGCGAGCGCCTCTTCCTCCTCCTCGACGTCGCCCGCGCTCTGCTTCGCGTCGGCGATGCGCTGCATCGCGCTGTCTGCCAGCACGTAGCCCGAGATATAGCGCGCGGGAATCTTCAGCACGCGTGCGGCCGCGATGAACGCATGCGCATGGTCGCGGCTCGTGCCCTCGCCGCTTTGCAGCGCGGTTTCCGCGTCGACGGGGGCTTCGGCGGCCAGGTTCGGCGCATACGCGATGCGGTCGTGCACTTCCGTCATCAGCCAGTGCAGCGCATCGAGGCTGTGCGGCTCGATCGGCAGCGCTTGCGCGAGCGCACGCACCGTGTCACCGGCCTTCGTGAGCGCCGTTTCGCGCTCGAAGATCCACGGCGGCGCATAACCTTCTGGATTCCCGAGAATGCCCGCGCGGTCCTGCGTCTCGACGACGCCGGCCGCGATGACGACGATCTCGGCCTTCGCGCCGCGGTCGTGCCGCACGAGGTCGATCCGGTTGCCGAGCCCGTCGGCGTACGACAGCGACGGCTCGACGCCGTCGATCGTGACCTGCCACGCGCGCACCGTCTGCCCGGGGCCCGATTGCGGGCGCAGCCGCAGTCGTTGCAGCGCATGGGTGGCTTGATCGTCGAACTGATAACGCGAGATGTGTCGGATGGCGAGTCGCATGGCAAGTCTCAGTCGAAGTTGTAAGCCTGGGCGATTTCGAGCCCGAGGCTGTTGTTGCGGCCGATGAAGTCGGTCAGGAACTCGTGCAGGCCGCTCTTGAAGATCCGCTCGACCGAGGTATCGGACAGCATCTGCAGGATCTTCGTGGCCGTGTCGTGACACGGGTGTGTCACACCGTAATCCTTCGCGAGCAGGTTCAGGCTCGACACGACGCGCCCGTAGCAATAGCGCAGCGAACGCGGCATGCGGCCGTTCAGGATCAGGTAGTCGGCGATGTTCATCGGCTTGTACTGCACGTCGTACACCCAGCGGTACGAACGGTGCGCGGCAACGCAGCGCAGGATCGTCTCCCACTGGTAGTTGTCGAGGATCGTGCCGACGTGCGACACCGACGGCAGCAGCAGGTGGTATTTGACGTCGATGATCCTCGCCGTGTTGTCCGCGCGCTCGACGAACGCGCCGATCTGCGCGAAATCGAAGATCTCGTTGCGCAGCATCGTGCTGTAGAAGCTGCCGAGGATCAGCGCGGTTTCGCGCTTCACCTGGTCGAGCACGGCCGGCAGTTCGCTCTCCGGCACCGGCTGCGCGAGCCCGCGACGCAGCGCGAGCCACGCGCCGTTCACGCTCTCCCACGCCTCGCGCGTGAGCGCCGTGCGCACCATCCGCGCATTCGAGCGCGCGGCCTCGATGCACGACAGCACGCTCGACGGGTTGTCGCGGTCGCGCAGCAGGTAGTCGGTCACGGTATCGGCCGCATACGCGTCGTATTTCTGCCGGTAGCCGTCGTCCGTGCCCGAGCTGACGAGCACCGACGACCATTCGGCCGGCGCGTCGGACGTGCGCGTGAGCGCCATCCGCAGCCCGGCATCGACGATGCGCGCGATGTTCTCCGCGCGCTCGATATAGCGGTACATCCAGTAGAGACCGCTTGCAGTTCGTCCCAGAAGCATCTCGTGTCCACTCCGTCTTCGTTCGGTTCGCGCGCCAGTGCCGGCGCATGCGGTCGCGTCCGGCTCAGTCGGCCAGCACCCAGGTGTCCTTGGTGCCGCCGCCCTGGCTCGAGTTGACGACGAGCGATCCCTCCTTCAGCGCGACGCGCGTGAGCCCGCCCGGCGTGATGCGGATCCGGTCCGACACCAGCACGAACGGCCGCAGGTCGACGTGGCGCGGCGCGAGGCCGGCTTCGGTCAGGATCGGGGTCGTGGACAGCGCGAGCGTCGGCTGCGCGATGTAGTTCGCGGGGCGCGCGCGCAGCTTCGCGGCAAACGCTTCGAGCTCGGCCTTCGACGCGCACGGCCCGACCAGCATCCCGTAGCCGCCCGAGCCGTGCACTTCCTTCACGACCAGTTCGTCGAGATGGTCGAGCACGTACTTCAGGCTGTCGGCCTCGCCGCAGCGCCAGGTCGGCACGTTCTCCAGCAGCGCCTTGCGGCCCGTGTAGAACTCGACGATCTCCGGCATGTACGAGTAGATCGCCTTGTCGTCGGCGATACCGGTGCCGGGCGCGTTCGCGATCGTGATGTTGCCCGCGCGGTACACGTCCATGATCCCCGCGACGCCGAGCACCGAATCGGGGCGGAACGTGAGCGGATCGAGGAACGCGTCGTCGACGCGGCGGTACAGCACGTCGATCGGGCGGAAGCCCTCGGTCGTGCGCATCGCGACGCGGCCGTCGATCACCTGCAGGTCGCTGCCCTCGACGAGATGCACGCCCATCTGGTCGGCGAGGAACGAATGTTCGTAGTACGCGGAATTGTGGATGCCGGGCGTGAGCACGGCGACGGTCGGGTTGTCGGCGTTGCCGCCCGGCGGGCACACGGCCGCGAGCGACTGGCGCAGCATCTGCGGATAGGTCTCGACCGGGCGCACCTTCACCTGCTGGAACAGCTCCGGGAAGAGCTGCATCATCGTCTCGCGGTTTTCCAGCATGTACGACACGCCGGACGGCGTGCGCGCGTTGTCTTCCAGCACGTAGAACTCGTTCTCGCCGGTGCGCACGATGTCCACGCCGATGATGTGCGTGTAAACGTTTCCGGGGGGCCGGAAGTCGATCATCTCCGGGATGAATGCTTCGTTGTGCGCGATCAGGTGCTTCGGCACGATGCCCGCGCGGACGATTTCCTGGCGATGGTAGATGTCGTCGAGGAAGGCGTTGAGCGCCATCACGCGCTGCTCGATGCCGAGCGACAGCCGGCTCCATTCGGCACCCGAAATGATGCGCGGGACGATGTCGAACGGAATCAGCCGCTCGGCGGCCTCTGCGTCGCCGTAGACGGCGAACGTGATGCCCGTCTTGCGGAACACGCCTTCCGCGTCGTGGGCTTTCTGGGCGAGGCTCGCGGGATTCTGGGTGTCGAGCCACTGCTTCAGGCGCGCGTAGGGCGCCCTTACCATGTCGCCGGATTGCAGCATTTCATCGAATGGCTTCATCGATCTTTTCTCCATCGATCGTTTTCCCCGGCATTGCGCATGCCGGACCGGCGTAACGACTGCGTCGCAAGGAACGTGCCTTGCGCGATCCCCTCGATAATCCCCCCTTTTTACGCCGCGCCAGGCACGCCCGCGCGGCATTGCGCACCACCGCGGTGCAGCGCCCGACGCAACGGGCGACGACGGTGCGTCGCCAGCGCGCACGGTTCATGCTGCGCCGCGTCTTCCGAACATAGTTCCCCCGCGTGTCATGAATGTGCAATCTGCACTGCACAAAAAAATGGGCCGCCCGGGCGCCGGACCACCGGAACGAAAGGATGGGAAGGCGGGCCGGCACGCACACGGCGCAACCGGCCCTGGGGGGAAGTACCGTCTGCGGCCGCATCGGCAGTTCGACGCGATGAACTGTCCGGTGAGCCGGGTCCGGCACCTCAACGCTATGCAGCCGTAATCCCGCCGACAACGCTCATGCATATTTCGACTGACACCCATCGAAAAAAAACATCGGGTCGACCGGCGCGAGGCGCGGTACGCTAGAAAGTTGGTGCAGCAAACGGTGCCGCCGCCTTTCAGGCGCCCGACTATAAAAAGCGAAGATCGAAATGGAAGCAAAGTGGCTGGAAGATTTCCTGAGCCTTGCGGATACCAAGAGCTTTTCCCGGGCCGCGCGTAACCGGCACCTCACGCAGTCGGCATTCAGCAGACGAATTGCCGCACTCGAAACCTGGATGGACGCGAAACTGGTCGACCGGAGCATCAACCCGATCACGCTGACGCCGGCCGGCCAGATGTTCCGCGGGCTCGCCGCGGACATCCTGCGCAGCATGTATGCGGCGCGCAATCTCGTGAACGGCTACGACCAGTTCGCGGCCAGCGACCAGGTCGTGCGTTTCGCGGTTGCCCACACGCTCGTCTTCACGCTGTTTCCCGAATGGCTCAAGCAGCTCAACGGCGAGGTCGGCCACGTGACCGCGCGCGTCAACGCGGTGAACGTGCCGGAAGGCGTGCAGCAGCTCGTCGAAGGGGAATGCGACCTGCTGCTCGGCTATCACCATCCGCAGTTGCCGATCGTGCTCGATCCGAACCACTTCCCGTTCGTCAGCCTCGGCGTCGAACGGATCCTGCCCGTGTCGACACCCGATGCGCGCGGCAAGCCGGTATTCCAGCTGCCGGGCACCCCCGATGCCCCGCTGCCGCTGCTCGCGTATTCGTCGGGCGCGTTTCTCGGCAACATCGTCGAGATGCTGCTGCTGAATGCCACCGAGCCGTACGTGCTGCACCGGTGCTTCGAGACGCACATGTCCGAGGCGTTGAAGGGCATGGTCGTGGCCGGGCACGGGATCGGCTGGCTGCCGGAAAGCTGCGTCGCGAAGGAGCTCGCGGAAGGCACGCTCGTGTGCGCGGGTTCCGGCGACTGGATCACCGAGCTCGAAATCCGCCTGTACCGGTCGGCCCGCAAGCGCGGGCTCGCGGCCGAACAACTGTGGACCTACATCATGAACCGGCCGCGCACGGCGGCCGAAGGTGCAGTCGGCGCGGTCGAACCCGCGGCCGCGCCGGCGATGCGCATCGCGCGGCGCAGCGTGGGCGGCAGCCGCTGATCTTCGCGTTTGCATTCGCGTTCGCGTTCGGGTCGTGTCCGTCGACGACGCGAACGCGAATACGGTTTGCATCCATCCGGTATGCGCATGCATCTGCGTCACTTCCCTGCGCACGCGACCCACTCCCCGGTAGCAAGCAGCGATCCCGCTATAGCCTGAAAAATGACTACGCCAGACCCGTAATCGTTATCAGATGAATCGCAATCGTTTGCGTTTCCGGGATGATTCTTTTACACGCGACATCGCGCGCCGGCATATTCCATCTGATTATCAGGACAGAAATACCCTGTTACAGAACAAATTAAAAGTTTCGATTTACCTGTAACAATCTAAAATATCAAAAACGTCGCACCCTCATTTCATATCGTGCGACCTGTATCCGGATCGATATCAATTTACCCGGAACACAGCCGCAAAAATTCCTTTTATCAGTCGTTATTTTTCGGCACGAAAGTCGATACATCCGACGTGATTCAAGGCGTACCGGATCATCGCTACCGAATAGCAATATCCATATCCGGCAATATCGACTTTCTTCAGCGTTAAGAGAGCCATACGAATCCATCGTTATCCTATTTAAATAGGATCTTTAACTGCCGTCCCATTCCGGCCACACGCGGTTGTTCGTTCAAAATCCATCGTGTATCAATAGCGTGTCGCAAAAAGAACGCTGGCAAATCTGACTCGGAATAAATGCTCTCCATTGATTCCGGACGGGAGGTTGCAATGTCTTCCTCGTTTCGACAGCATGCTCGCCCCTTCCTGAGCGCCGCCATCTCCGCGCTCTGCATGAATGCGATGGCCCAGACGCTCGCGTCCCAGCCACCCGCCCCTGCCGCCGCGTCCGATCCGGGTGCGGGCCGCTACGTCATTTCGTATATCTGCGGCGATGCGCGGATCGACGGTACCGCACCACTTCCGCCCGACGGCCGGCCGTACAACCTGGGCGTGTCGTTTGCTTCGGCCAAGACGGGGCAGCCACTCGCCAACGTCCAGGTGCGCCTGCGGCGACATGGCCGCGTACTCGTCGAGTTCAATGCGCCGGGGTCGCGTTGCCTGTTCAGCGTGCCCGACGCGAGCTACCGGGTCGAAGGCACCTATCAGGGAGCGACCCAGTTCGCGATCGTCGAAACGGGTGCGCTGACCACGCAATTGAAATGGTGAGCACCACCTGACCCCGCCCGGAACGCGACTTTCACCGCAACGTATCGAATCGAGGAGCTTTGAATGACTCGTGCAGAACGACAAGACGACTCGCTCGCTCACCCGCCGAAACCCACCTGGGGCCCGGGCAAGAACGCGGCGCTCAGCTTCGTTGCATTCGCGGCCATCTTCGGCATCTTCGCCTACGCCGAACGGGACACGACGGTCGGCCATACGAGCGTGACGCACGACATCTCCGGCGTGATCGGAACCGCCGTCGGGAAAACCCGCAAGGCGATCGTGACCCTTGCCTCGCGTGCAACCGGCATGTCCGGAACCGGCACGTCCGCGACCTCAGCGGCGACCGAGCCGGCCCCGACACGCGTGCAGGCCACACCACCCACGCCGCCGCTGCAGGTAGCGTCGACTTCGGCTCCGCTCGAAGTATCCACCGTGCCGCCTGTCACGCTCGCGGTCGAACCGGGAGCCGCGCCGCGGCCCGCACCCCGCGCCGTCGCGAAACACCGGCAGCCGCAGCATGCACCGCCCGTGACGCTCGCGGCCGGTACGCATGCGACATCGGCCTACGGTCGCGCCGCCACGCGGCACGGTGCCGCGCATCGTGCGCAGCGTGCCGACATGCTGGCCGGCACGAGCCGACGCATGGACTTCGCGCCCAAACCCCGATCGTATGGCACCGACACCGTGCACATGCAGACGGCCAGCATCACGCACGCGGAGCTGGAAAGCGCGCGGGCGCTGGCGAAGGCGCGCTCGTGCGCGGTGATCGACGAATGGAACTGTGTGGAACACAACGCGAGCCGTGCGCTTGCGATCGACCCGACGAACAGCGAATCGCGTGCATTGCTCGGTCAGGCGATCCGCAACCGGCTGTAAGCCGGATCCGCATCGCCGGGCACTCGCAGCCCGGCCGTGCGACGCCTGACGACGTGCGTCGTCAGGCGAGCAACCGATGTGATCGTTTCGAAAGGAGGACACCTCGTGGACAACAATCGTCGACAACAATGCACCACCGTCGCTCCGTCCAACCGGCGGATCCTCCTGCATGCGCCGCTGGTGTTGCTGCTCGTCGCGTCCGGCCCCTGCTTCTCCGCCGACGGCGAGACGGAAGCGGGCCGCGTCAATGAAATCGCCGGGACCAACGGCGCGCCGAATGCGGCACCGCGCGACCTGCAGCCAACGGTCGTGTCGATCCAGATCGCCCAAGCCGACAGCGTCCCGCCCCCTCATGCAACGACGCCGATCGCGCAGGCGTCCGATGCGTCGATGCAGATCGCGCAGGCGTCGAACCCGCAGCCGCCCATGCCGACGACGGTCGTGGTGGAACCGGAGGCGCCGCAATCGAGCGCCCCGGCGCCGGCCGCGCAAGCGACGAATACGCCACCGGTTGCGCCGACGCCGGACGCGCCGATGCTGCTTGCGCAGGCAGAGAACGCCCGACCGCCCGAGGCATCGACGCTTCCCGCCTCGACGATGTCCGACACTTCCGCATCCGCTTCGCCCGCGGCGATCGCACCGGCTTCCGACACCCCGCCGAAGGTCGCAGAAGCCGCGCCCACCGCGCCGTCGATAGCGCCGACGCAGACCGCGCAGGCATCCGGCACGCCGATGCCGAACTCGCCTGCGCCCGTTCCCCAGATGCCCGGCTCGCCACCGCCGTCGCCACCGACGCCGAACTCGCAGACGCCCGGCGCCCAGCTACCCGGCGAACCGACCCAACGATCGCAAGGCCCCGACGTCGAGACGCCGAATCCCCAGGCGCCGAATCTCCGTACCGCCGACGTCGAGACCGTGCGCAACGACGTGTTCGGCCTCGCGGCAAGCGGCGGCGCGATCAAGGCGCTCGACGAAGCGAAGGCACGGCCCGATGCGTTCTCGGCCGTCGACATCGCGCAACTCGAAGAACTGGCGATTCGCCAGCAGGTGCGCGGCGGACGCGACAAGTCGCGCTCGATGACGAGTTCCGACCGCTTCGACGGGATCGACAACGCGCTGCGCGCGGCCGACGATCTCGACAAGCGGATGCCGAACACGCCCGAGTACACGCCGGTCCGGACGGCGCTCGCGGGCGACCGCACGGTCGCCTATGCGGCGCGCGGCGACATGAAGACGGCCGTCACGACGTTCGAGACCATTCCGTCCAACGCGGAGATCTCGATCGATGCGCTGTCGGCCGTCGGCGACGCCTACCTGTACCTGAGCGAACCGGGCAAGGCGAACGCCGTGTACCAGCGCGCGCTGAAGCAGGCGACCGCGTCGCCGACGGATCGCGCGACCCGCGGTTTCCAGTATGGCGCACGCACGCGCCCGATCGAACTGCGCGAAGGGCTGTTCTGGTCGTACATCGACCAGGGACGCGCGGCGGACGCGAAGCAGGTGCTCGATGACATGGGCAATGCGCTGCCGCCGGCCAAAGAGGTGCAAACCGTCGGCCCGGAGGAAAGCGACTATCTGCGCTACTACCGGCTGCGCGCGCAATACCTGATCTTCACCGGTCACACCGATCAAGGGATCGCCGCGCTCGAAGAACTCGAGAAGCAGGTGCCGTTCAACGCGGAAATCCGTGCCGCGCACGCCGACGCGGTGTCCGGCCAGTCGCATCCGCGCCAGGCGATCGCGATGTATCGCGCGTCGCTGACCGACCACCCGGACAGCGTCGAGATGCTCGCGGGCCTCGGCCGCGCGGCGCTCACGGCGGACGACTACGCGACCGCGAAGAACGTCGACCAGACGCTGGACAACACGTTCCCGGACAGCGGCGCCGTGCGCGGCTTCAAGCGTGACTACAACGCGTACCGCAGCCCCGTGTTCACGACCGACCTGAGCTACGAGCACGGCAACAGCGCACTGGCCGACAACAGCTTCACGTCGGACAGCTATGTGTATTCGCAACCGTTCGGCGACAACTGGCGCGTCTTCTCGCATACGTTCTTCGGCTATGCGCAGACCGACTCCGGCAACGTCAGCCGCACGCGCACCGGCGTCGGCGGCGACTACCGGCACGGGCCGCTCACGGTCCAGGGCGAAGTCACGCGTTCGTTCGGCACGGACGGCCGAACCGGCGGCCGCGGATCGATCGCTTACGCGCTGAACGACTACTGGACGGTCAGCGGCGGGCTCGACACCAACGACAACTCGCTGCCGTGGAAGGCGTATGCCGCGCACATCTGGGGCCGCTCCGCGAACGTCTCGGTGGTGTATCGCCAGAACGACCGTCGCGAGGTCAAGCTGAGCTACGGCGTGAGCCGCTACAGCGATTCGAACCTGCACCAGGAGATCTCGGCGACCGCCACGCAACGCGTGTACACGAGCGCCAACCAGCAGGTCAACGTCTCGCTGGATCTCGGCACCGACAGCAACACGCGCCAGGACGCGCCCTACTTCAACCCGAGCCGCGACTATGCAGCCGCGGCCACCGTCATGCACCAGCTGACCCTGTGGAAGAAGGGCGACATGGGGCTGCAGCAGCGCGTCTCGGTGTCCGGCGGCGTGTACAACGAGCGCGGCTTCGGCACCAGCCCCCTGTGGAGCGCGCGCCTCGAGCACGCGTGGACGTTCAAGCACGACATCACGCTGAGCTATGGCGTCGAAGTCAGCAGCCACGCATACGACGGCGAGCGCGAACGCTCCGAAACCGGCTTCATGTCGGTCAACCTGCCGTTCTAGCAAGGAGATCGAGCAATGCAATCCAGACGGACCTTCATGTGCGGATGCCTCGGTACATTTGCCGCCTGTTCGCTGTTTCCTGGCGTGACCAACGCCAAGATGATCGACCTGCTGCCGCCTTCCGACCCGGCCGACGGCAAGACGTTTCGCGTGATCTGCATGCATGACGTGCGCGACAACCTGATGGCGTCGTTTTCCTCGAAGTCGGCGATGATCGACCCGTTCGCGGTCGATACCGGCACGCTGACCGCAATCTTCTCGTGGTTGCAGACCAACAACTACCACACCATCACGGTCAAGCAGATCGAGGAGTCGCGGCACGGCGGCAAGCCGCTGCCGCCGCGCGCGGTGCTCATCACGTTCGACGACGGCTTTCGCAGCCACTACACGAAGGTGCTGCCGCTGCTCGAGCGGTTCAAGTATCCGGCCGTGATGGGCATCGTCACCGCGTGGATCGATACACCGCTGGATACGCCGATCCGCCTCAGCGACAAGGTCCAGGTGCCGCGCGATTACTTCATGTCGTGGGACGAGGTGAAGAAGCTCGGCCAGTCGCAGTTCGTCGAGCTCGGCTGCCACACGCACAACCTCCATCACGGCGCGATCGCGAATCCGCAAGGCAACGAATTGCCGGCGACCACGTCGCACCTCTACCTGCAAGACGAGAAGCGCTATGAAACCGACGCCGAATTCGAAGCGCGCGTGCACAACGACCTGCAGACATGCGTGCGGCAGATCCACGAACATACCGGCATCGTCGCACGCTCGATGGTGTGGCCATACGGCGCGGAAAATCAGCCCGTGCGCCAGATATCGACGTCACTCGGCATGGACATCCAGTTCAGCCTCGATTCCGGCCCGAATACGCCGGACGTGCCGCTGGACCGGCTGCGGCGGATCCTGATGATGTACGACGTCGACATCGGCGGGTTCGAGCGCTCGATGCGCGAGCCGGCATCGAACCGCGGCGACGTCGACGTGCCCGAGCGCACCGTGCAGGTCGACCTGGACCAGGTCTACGATCCGGACCCCGCGCGGCAGGAAGCGAATCTCGGCAAGCTGATCGAACGCATCTACCGGATGCAGCCGAAATCGGTGTACCTGCAGGCGTATGCGGACCCGAAAGGCACGGGCGTGGCCGAATCCGTGTACTTCCCGAACCGGCACCTGCCGATGCGCGCCGACCTGTTCTCGCGCGCCGCGTGGCAGCTCAACACGCGCTCCAACGTGCAGGTGTACGCATGGATGCCGGTGCTCGCGTTCCGGCCGCCGGCCGACAAGCTGCGCGGGCTCGAGGCCGTGAGTGCCTACGGCGGCGCGCCGGCCCGCGAGAACGGCACGCGCACGTTCCGGCTGAGCCCGTTCGATCCGGATGCGCGGCTGATGATCCAGCAGATCTACGAGGATCTCAGCAAGCACGCGTCGTTCAGCGGCATCCTGTTCAGCGACGATGCGGTGCTCGACGACTACGAGGATGCGGGCCGGCACGCGCTGCGCATCTATTCGCAGTGGGGGCTGCCGGCCGACGTCGGCAAGATCCGCGAGAACCCCGACCTGCTGAAACGCTGGACCCGGCAGAAGTCGCGCTACCTGATCGACCTGACCCGCCAGCTCGAACAGGTCGTGCTGGCCCACCAGAACGTGGGCGACGTGCTGACCGCACGCAACATCTTCGCGATGCCGGTGCTCAAGCCCGAATCGGAAGCGTGGTACGCGCAGAACTACGACGATTTCCTCGCCACCTACGACTACGTCGCGCTGATGGCGATGCCGTACATGGAACAGGCGAAGGATCCCGAAGACTGGATGGACCAGCTCGTGCGGGCCGTCCGTGCGAAGAAGCTCGGGCTGAAGCGCACCGTGTTCGAACTGCAGTCGTACGACTGGCACGCGCACAAGGACGTGGCGGCCAGCACGCTGCTCGCGCAGATGCGGCGGCTGCGCAGCGAGGGCGCGGTGAATTTCGGCTACTACCCGGACAACTTCCTGAACGGTCAGCCGGATCTCGACGCGATGCGCGACGTGATGTCGCTGAAGTCGCGCCTCGACCCGACCTCGATCAACGCACTGATGCAGATGCAGAAAACCCAGGGGACGAAGACGCCATGACAACCCACAGCATCATCCAGCGCCTGCAGGATTTCGTCTTCTACTATCCGTTCTTCATGTCTTACCTGTGGATGATCGGCGGCGTCGTGCACTACTTCCTGCTCGAGGAAGGCCGCGAGCTGTCGACGCGGACGATCGCGTCGAGCGGCATTCCGAAGATCTCGATCGTCGTGCCCTGCTTCAACGAAGCCGCGAACGCGCGCAGCGTGATCAGCCACCTGGACCGGATGCAGTATCCGAACTACGACATCATCGCGGTCAACGACGGCAGCCGGGATCGCACCGGCGAGATCCTCAACGCGCTGGCCGTCGAGATCCCGCGGCTGCTCGTGATCCATCACGCGCGCAACGAAGGCAAGGCGGTCGGGCTCACGACCGCGGCGGCCGTGTCGAATGCGGAATACCTGCTGTGCATCGACGGCGATGCGCTGCTCGCGCATGACGCGATCGGCTGGATGCTCGAACATTTCCTGACCGACCCGGGCGTCGGCGCGGTGACCGGCAACCCGCGCATCCGCACGCGCACGTCGCTGCTCGGCCGCATGCAGGTCGGCGAATTCTCGTCGATCGTCGGGCTGATCAAGCGCACGCAGCAGGTGTACGGCCGCATCTTCACGGTATCCGGCGTGATCACGATGTTCCGCAAGACCGCGCTCGCCGACGTCGGCTACTGGAGCTCGGACATGCTGACCGAGGACATCGACATCAGCTGGAAGCTGCAGTGTCGCGACTGGCGCGTCGTGTACGAGCCGCACGCGCTGAGCTGGATCCTGATGCCCGAGACGCTGAAAGGCCTGTACCGGCAGCGGTTGCGCTGGTCGAAGGGCGGCATCCAGGTGCTGATGAAGTACGCGGGCACGCTCGCGCGACCGACGCAGATGATGATGTGGCCGCTGTTCGCCGAGTACCTGATCGGCATCGCATGGGCCTACTCGATGTCGTTCATCCTGCTGCTCGCGCTCATCAATGTGGTGTACCCGCTGCCGCAAAGCTGGCACGTATCGGTCGTGCCGCACTGGCACGGCATGCTGCTGGTCGCCACCTGCATCCTGCAACTGATCATCGGCAGCATGATCGATCGTCGTTACGACGAAAAACTCCTGATGTATTTCCTGGACACCGTCTGGTATCCCGTCGCCTTCTGGCTGATCAGCATGATCACCACCGTCGTCGCCCTGCCTGCCATCGTGCTGCGGGGCCGCGGCAAGCGGGCCGTATGGGTCAGCCCCGACCGAGGCATTCAACATGAAGAACGCGCCGATTATTGACCTTTCCCTGCGCGCACCGCGCGACATGATCGCCGAGCGCGGTCGCCTCGTCGGGTCTGCCATGATCATCTGGTTCCGGCTCTTGCGGCCGGCACTCGTGGGCGCCGTGTGGGCATCGATCTGCATCTACACGTACCGCTACCTGCTGCCGTTCAACCCGGCCGAGATGCCGATCGAACAGATGGTGTTCTATGCGACTTCCATCGCGATCATCGCCGGCACCATCGTCACGTGGCTGATCGCCGGGCGCGTCGTGCATCCGCTGGCGTACCGGTTGCGCGTATCGAAGATGCTGCGCCGCTCGGCCAGCGCCAAGGTGCGCTCGGTGCCGGCGAACGCGCTGGCCGGCGCCCACCGGCGCGGCGCGCGGCGCACCACGCGCATTCTCGTCGCGTCGCACGACGCGAACGGCTCGATTTCCGGCATCGAATGGGTAACCCACGCGGGGCCGCAGCCCCGCGAGTAGGTCAGCGGAGACGCGCCGCCGCGCACGGGACTGCCTCGTGCCGCGCGGCGCCGCTCCCGACACCGGACTGCCGTGCTTGGCCGGCAGGGCGGCAACCTTTTGTTGACGAGGTGAATCATGTGCGGAATCGTCGGAGCAAGCGGCCTGAACAATCAGGTGCCGCAACTGGTCAATGCGTTGAGCCGGCTCGAGTATCGCGGCTACGATTCGTGCGGCATTGCCGTACAAGACGACGGCCGCCTGCGCAGCGAACGCACGTTGCGGCGCGTGACCGACCTGCAGGCCCGCGTGCTGACGCTGGGCCTCGAAGCGCAGACCTGCATCGCGCATACGCGCTGGGCGACCCACGGCGCACCGTCGGAAATGAACGCGCATCCGATCATGTCCGGCGACACGATCGCGGTCGTGCACAACGGCATCATCGAGAACCACGACGCGCTGCGCGTGGAGTTGCGGGAGCGCGGCTATGCGTTTCGCGGCCAGACCGACACCGAGGTGATCGCGCACCTGATCCACAGCCTCTATCGCGACGACCTGTTCGATGCAGTCGTGCGCGCCGTCAAGCGGCTGCACGGCGCGTATGCGATCGCGGTGCTGAGTGCGAAAGAGCCGCAGCGCCTCGTCGCCGCGCGTGCCGGCTCGCCGCTCGTGATCGGCATCGGCGCTGAACAGAACTACCTCGCGTCGGACTGCGCGGCGCTCGGCGACCTGACCGACCGCTTCGTCTACCTGGAAGACGGCGACGTCGCGCTGATCACGCCGGACCGCATCGCCGTGGTCGACTCGGGCGGCCACGAAGCCCAGCGCCCGCTGTGCCAGGTGAAGGCACGCGAGGGTGATGCGGCGCTCGGCCCGTACCAGCACTTCATGCAGAAGGAGATCTTCGAGCAACCGAAGGCGATCGACAGCACGCTCGACGGCATCGACACGATCTCGCCGGCGCTGTTCGACGCGACTGACGGCACGCGCGCGCTGCTGTCGAAAGTGAGGAGCGTGCTGCTGCTCGGCTGCGGCACCAGCTACTACGCGGGGCTGACCGCGAAGTACTGGCTGGAGGCCATCGCGGGCGTGCCCGCCCAGGTCGAGATCGCCAGCGAATTCCGCTACCGCGATACGGTGGCCGATCCGCGCACGCTCGTCGTCGGCATTTCGCAATCGGGCGAGACGGCCGACACGATCGGCGCGATCGAGCGGGCGCGCAACATGGGCCAGGAACTGTCGATGGCGATCTGCAACGTGGCCACCAGCACGATCGCGCGCAACGCACCGCTGCGATTCCTGACGCGGGCCGGCATCGAACTCGGCGTCGCGTCGACCAAGGCGTTCACGACGCAGCTCGTCGCGCTGTTCGTGCTGACGCTGACGCTCGCGCAGCTGCGCGGCCGGCTCGACGCGAAGCAGGTCGCGCTGCACCTGAAACAGCTGCATGCACTGCCGGAGCGCATCGGCCACGCGCTTGCGCTTGAAACGCAGATCATGGGCTGGGCCGCGAAGTTCGCGCGCACCGAGAACGCGTTGTTCCTCGGGCGCGGCATTCACTTCCCGATCGCGATGGAAGGTGCACTGAAGCTCAAGGAGGTGTCGTACATCCACGCGGAGGGCTATGCGGCCGGCGAACTGAAGCACGGCCCGCTCGCGCTCGTCACGAGCGCGATGCCGGTCGTCACGATCGCGCCGGACGACCGCCTGTTCCAGAAGCTGAAATCCAACATGGCCGAAGTGCGTGCGCGCGGCGGGCGGCTCTACGTGCTGGCCGGCGACCAGCTCGGGATCGACGCCGACCGCGACACGCACCTGATCCGCGTGCGTGAATCGGGCGACCTGCTGTCGCCGATCGTCAACGTGATTCCGCTGCAGCTGCTCGCGTATCACGTCGGCTGCGCACGCGGCGCCGACGTCGACAAGCCGCGCAACCTCGCGAAATCGGTGACCGTCGAATGATGCGACGAACACGCCCGGCGCGGGCGGTCGCGCGGTGCGTCGCGGCGGCGCTGTGCGGCGCCACATGCGGCGTCGTCACAGCGCCGCCGGCCTTCGCCGCCACGCCGGCCGTGCATACGGTCACCGTGCAGGACGCCCCGTCTCCCCACCCGAGCGTCGATCCGCGCAGCTTCATGCACGGCATCGGCGTGGCCGACGCCGGCAACGGCAAACGCTGGGTGTTCTTCAGCAGCTCGGGGATCGTGCCGCGCGGCGCGATGCGCAACGGCAACTGGCCGCACGACGTGTACGTCGGCGAATGGCTGCCCGGCAAGCCGCACCTGCTGCACGTCCGTACGTTCATCAGCCGCCCCGAGGCGCAGGAGCCCGTGTCGATCGCGCAGAACGCGCGCGGCGACATCTTCGTCACGTTCGAGGACGGCTGGAACGCGCCGCAGGAAGTCAGCCAGCGCTACGGCGTCTATCGCCGCGACCTGAAGCCGATCAAGCCCTACCCGAACGACGTCGAATCGGGCGGCCACTCGGGGCATGTCGCCACGGCAGCCGACCGCTTCGTCGTGTTCTATTCCACCGACTGGATCGACGGCGGCGGCGTCGACAACCTCGGCACCGGCAACGGCGTGTACGTGAAAACCTACGATGCGGCCGAGCGCTTGCTGAACCACGTCGCGGTCGTGCCGCACCGCCGCGAGTGGTGGCCCGTCGTCGCGGGTTCGCCGCATACCGCGCTGCTCGTATGGCAGAAATACATCGAAGGCAGCACGAACGCGACGCTCGAATACGCGATGTTCGACCCGGTCACCGCGAAGCTGGACAAGCTGGGGACGCTGAACGACGCGGTCCAGTACTACGTGTACGCGTCGGCTTACGTGCCGGAGATCGACCGCTTCATCGTCGTCACGACGACGGCGGACGATCGCGGCGTCGCGATGCTGATCGCGCCGGACGGCCGCCGCACGGCGACGCTCGACTGCCTGCCGGCGTCGGTGCGCGAATCCGGCATCGGGGTGTCCGGCACGCATGCGTACGTGCCGATCCGCGACGGGCGGCTGCTCACGCTGGCGCTCGGGCCGGCGGACATTTCAGTGAGCGGTGTGCAGCGTTCGCCGATTCCGTGGGGCTCGACGGGGATCGCCGGGTTCCCGACGCGCGGCACCGCGATGCATTTCGTATCGCTGACGCCGTCGGGCACGCGCGAAGCCGATTTCGAACCGACCCAGGAAACGCCGATGCCGAAAAGCGACGTGCCTTGTTCGAGTCATTGAGGGCGGCGTGGTAACGGGCGGGATCGCCGGAAATGCGGTGGGGCTGCATGCTATCGCTCCGGCCTGACCGTCGCCTCGCTCTCCCGTCGCTCCCGTCTCTCCCGTCTCTCCCGTCGCTCCCGTCGCTCCCGTCTCTCCCGTCTCTCCCGTCTCTCCCGTCTCTTCCGCCTCTTCCGCCTCTTCCGCCTCTTCCGCCTCTTCCGCCTCTTCCGCCTCCTCCGCCTCTTCCGCCTCCTCCGCCTCCTCCGTTCCTTCGCGCTCAAACCACGCCACGCAATGCCGCATCCTTCGCGCAGCCCGACCACCAGGCGCGCCGCCACCGGCTTGCCCGATCATGATCGGCCGCCCCCTTCCCGCGCCGCAGTCGCCAGCACCGCGCGTACCGGATAGACTGTCGCCCGATTCCTTCCATCGGCCGCGGCCTGCTCCGCCTGTCGCCGCCGGAACGCCCTTTCCCGGAGAACGAATGCTGAAGCGCCGATGGTTTTCGCTTTTGCTGCTGACGGTTTGCCTGATCGGACAACGCGCGTCGGCCCAGTCCGCGCTCGAACTCGAAACGGACGGCACGGCCCGCGCCCTCACCCGGCAGACGCTGCTCGCTCGCCCCGATGCGACCGACATCCACGTGCCGCGCGACATCGCGTACGGCAAGCCAATGACCTTCCGTGCGGTGCCGTTCGCCGACCTGCTCGGCGACAAGCTGCCGGCCGACGGCGTACTCGAAACCCGTGCGGCCGACGGCTTCGCCGCGCAACTGCCGCTGGATCTCGTGCGCCGCCGCTCGCCGGCCGGCGCCATCCCGTGGCTCGCGATCGAGGATCCGGCGCATCCCTGGCCGAAGCTGCCCGGCAAGCAGGTCAGCGCCGGGCCGTTCTACCTGGTCTGGCTCGGGCCGGACGCGTCGTCAGTACGTGGCGAGCAGTGGCCGTACCAGATCGTGCGCGTCACGATCGAGTCGTCGCCGCTCGCGCGCTGGCCGTCGCTCGCCGTCGATGCCGCGCTGCCCGCGAACGATCCGGCTCGCGCGGGCCAGCACCTGTTCGTCACGCAATGCCTCGCATGCCATCGCATCGACGGCGCGGGCAGCAGCCATGCCGGCCCCGATTTGAACACGCCGATGAATCCGGTCGACTACTTCCAGCCCGCCGCGCTGCGCCGCTATATCCGCAACCCGGCATCGGTGCGCGACTGGCCGGGCCGCAGCATGCCGGCGTTTCCGCCCGACCAGCTGAGCGACCGCGAACTCGACCAGATCGTCGCGTATCTCGCGTATATGGCGCGGCGCAAGGCCGGCCAGTAACGCGCGGATGAATCGAAGCACTCGAGGAACGTTGATGACGTCAGGCGACACGCTGTTCACCATCGAATCGATCGAAGCCGCGCAAACGCACCCGCTCCGGGCGATGATCCTGCTGAATGGCGATCTGGACGCGAGCGCGCTGGCCGGCGACCAAGCGCCGACGACCCTGCATGTCGGCGTACGCGACGCGTCGGGCATCGTTGCCGTTGCCTCGCTCTGCGAGGAGTTGCGCGAAGACGATCGTGCGCGGCCGGCGTGGCGGCTGCGCGGGATGGCCGTCCACCCTGCCGTGCGCGGCATGGGCTTCGGGCGCGTGCTGGTGCAGGTGTGCGTGCGGCACGCGGAAGCACGCGGGGCCGAACTCGTGTGGTGCACCGCACGCGAAACCGCGTACCGGTTCTATGAAAAGCTCGGCTTCGCGGCCGATGGTGCGACGGTGACGATGCCGGGGCGCACCGATACGGCGTTTCATGTGATGCGGCGATATATCGATCGGAAATCGCCTGCGGGCTGACGCGAACCGCGCGTTCGCGTCGTCAGGTGGAAAGCGATGCGGCCCGGCCTGGAGAACCCCCTCCCGCCGGACCACCGCCAGCACACGCAGGCTCAGCTTTCCTGCGCGCTCTGCAGCACCGCGCGCAACAGCACGTCGGCGCCCGCCGCCGCCCACTCGGGCGTAATCGCTTCGGCCTCGTTGTGGCTCAACCCGTCGACGCACGGCACGAAGATCATCCCCGTCGGCGCGACGCGCGCCACATAGCACGCGTCATGGCCCGCGCCGGACACGATATCCATGTGCGACAGCCCGAGCGCCTGGGCCGCATCACGCACCGTGTCGATGCAGCGCGGCGCGAACGGAATCGGCGCATACGTGAAGATCTGCTCGATCTGCGCGCCGAGGCCCGTTTCGTCGGCCACGCGCGCGAGTTCCGCGCGCAGCGCCGCATCGAGTTCGTCGAGCACCGCGTCGTCGGGATGACGGAATTCGACCGTGAAGAAGCACCCGCCCGGCACCGTATTACGCGAGTTCGGCCGCGCCTCGATCATCCCGACCGTTGCCCGCGCGTACGGCGCGTAACGGCAGCCGAGCACTTCGACGAACGAGATCATCCGCGCGGCGCCGACCAGCGCATCGCGACGGAATTCCATCGGCGTGGTGCCCGCGTGCGCGTCGACACCGGTGAGCGTCACCTCGTACCAGCGCTGCCCCTGCCCGGCCGTCACGACGCCGATCGTCTTGCCGGCCCGTTCGAGAATCGCGCCCTGTTCGATATGCAGCTCGTACGCCGCATGCACCGGATAGCCGCCGACGGGCTCCGCGCCCGCGTAGCCGATCCGCGCCAGTTCCTCGCCGATCGTCCTGCCCGTGCCGTCGGTGCGCGACAGCCCGTATTCGAGCGTATAGACGCCCGAGAACACGCCGGCCGACACCATCGCCGGCGCGAAGCGCGAGCCTTCCTCGTTGGTCCAGATCACGACGTCGATCGGGCGCTCGGTCTCGATGCCCGCGTCGTTCAGCGCGCGCACGACCTCGAGCCCGCCGAGCACGCCGTAGATGCCGTCGTAGCGGCCGCCCGTCGGCTGCGAATCGGCGTGCGAGCCGGTCATGACCGGTGCAGCGTCGGGATTGCGCCCCGCGCGGCGCGCGAACACGTTGCCCATCTGGTCCACGCGCACCGTGCAGCCGGCGTCTTGCGCCCATTGCACGAACAGGTCGCGCGATTCGCGATCGAAATCGGTCAGCGCAAGACGGCAGACGCCGCCCTTCGGTGTCGCACCGATCTGCGCCATCCGGTCGAGCGACGCCCACAGGCGATCGCCGTCGACGCGCGGCGCGTTCACGCGCTCAGCCACTGCGTTGTCGTCACGCATCGCCGTTCTCCGGCGCGGCTTGCAGCGCGTAGCGGAAATCGCAGCGCTTGCCGCCCTGCATGATCGTGCTCGTCCGCGTGAGCGCGATGTCCGGCGCATAGCCCTGGATGAAATAGCTGTCGCGCGCGCAGCTCAGCAGGTGCCCGATCTCGCCGAGCCCCATCGCGTGATACATCTCCGCGTAGCTGCAGCGATGCACGTCGTAGTCGTAATGCGCGTCGTCCGCGCGCTGCACCTCGACGTCGAGCGCATCGTCCTTCTCCCACAGCACCTGCAGCGCGACGAACGATTTCACGCTCGTGCCGCCGGGCTCCTGCGCCGCGAACGTGCGGCCGGCGTCGACCGCCGCGCCGCGCACCGCTTCCGCGATCACGGCCTGCGCGCGCTCGACGCCGAACTCGCGCTTCATGATCTCGTAGATCGGCTTGATGATTTCCGCTTCGATGCGGCGTCGCGCGAGGATCCCGAGGCGCGTGTCCTCGGGTGCGGCGGCGGATGTCTGGGTGGCTTCGGTCATGGGGATCGTCTTCGTTGTCTTGTCGTGTATTACTTGGCTGCGGTGCGCGAGCCGCCGAGCACGTCGACGACGGTCCACTTGCCGCCACGCACCTGGTAGATCGTGAAGGCCGGATCCTTCAGGTTGCCTTCGGCATCGAACGCGATCCGTCCCGTCACGCCGGGCCGGTCGATCGCACGCACCGCCGCGACCAGCTTCGCCGGCTGCGTCGTGCCAGCCTTCTGCGCAGCTGCGATCAGCGTGGCGGCCGCGTCGTATGCGAACGGCGCATGCAGCTCGATCGGGGCGCGGAAGCGCGCCTGGTATTGCGTGTCGAACGCCTTGCCACCCGGCATCCGGTCGAGCGGCAGGCCCGGTTCGAGCGCCGTCACGCCGTCGCCGTCCTTGCCGGCCAGCGACAGGAACGTCTGGCTCACGAAGCCGCCCGCGCCGAGCAGCGGCGCGTTCACGCCGAGCTGGCGCATCCGGCGCGAGATCGGTGCCGCCTGCGCATCGAGGCCGCCGAAGAACACGAGATCCGCGCGCTTGCCCTTGATTGCGGTCAGCACGCCGCTGAAATCGGTCGTCTTGTCGTTCACGTACTGGCGATCGACGATCGCGCCGCCGTTCGCCTGCACGCCCTTGATGAATTGGTCGGCCAGGCCCGAGCCGAACGACGTGCGATCGTCGATCACCGCGATGCGCTTCGCCTTCAGCGTCTTCACCGCGTACGCGCCGGTGAAATTGCCGCCCGCATCGTCGTGACCCATGATGCGGAAGGCCGTCGCATAGCCCTGCTGCGTGTATTGATGGCCGGTGGACGCCGGCGCGATCTGCGGGATGCCCGCATCGCGGTAGACGCGCGACGCCGGCACGCTGCAGCCCGTGTTCCAGTGACCGACGACGCCGATCACGTGCTTGTCGACGAGCTGCTGCGCAACCGCGACGGCCGTGCGCGGATCGGACTGGTCGTCAGCCGCGACGAGCTTGTAGACCACCGGCTTGCCGCCGATGGTCGGATGCTTCGCGTTCGCATCGTCGATCGCGAGTTGCGCGCCGTTCTGCAGATCGTTGCCGATCCGCGCGGACGGGCCGGTGAGCGGCGCGGCGAGACCGATCAGGATCGTCTGCGGCGCGGATTGTGCGAACGCGGGAACGGAGGCGACCAGGGCGGCGGCCGAGAATGCGAGGCTGGCGTGGAGAAATGCGATTTTCATGTGCGGGGATCGGTGAATCGGATCAAAACATGAAAAATATTAAATATTCAGCACCCAAACCCCAAATATTCAATTGTTGGATGCTTATGCCGTTCCCGCCACATTAACCTACATCACTGTAAATACAGGGTATTTTCGTGTTGTCACTTACCCTGACTTTTCGATAAAATTCGACACATGAAAAATATCGAACAATTGCCGCACGATCCACCGCTGCGCGCGGTGCGTGCGTTCGAAGCGTTCGCGCGTCTCGGGTCGGTCACCGCGGCGGCGGGCGAGCTCGACATCACGCCGTCGGCGGTCAGCCATCAGTTGCAGCTGCTCGAAGCGTTCATCCAGACGCCGCTGACCGTGCGCGAGGGCCGGCTGCTCGCGCTCACCGACGAAGGCCGCGACTACTACCGCTCGATCAGCGCCGCGTTCTCGGTGCTGCGCAGCGCGACGCGTTTCGTGCGCGACCGCTCGTCGCTGCGGCAGATCACCGTCAGCCTGATTCCACTGCTCGGCATCGGCTGGTTCATTCCGCGGCTGCACGCGTTCCTGGCCGACAACACGGACGTCGACGTGACCGTGCTGTACGCCCATCACCGCAACTACCGCAGCGATGCGTCGGACCTGTCGATCCGCTTCGGCACCGGCGACTGGCCCGGCTACCGCTGCGAACGGCTGCTGCCGGGCGCGATGGTGCCGATGTGCAGCCCGTCGTTCCTGAAGCGCCACGGGCCGTTCCGCACGCCGGCCGATCTCGCGCGCGCGCCGCTCGTGCACGACGAGGATCGCAGCACGTGGGTCAACTGGCTGCAGGGTGCGGGCGTCAAGCATGTGTCGCATGCGGTCGGGCCGATGTTCGAGGACGGCCAGCTCACGCTGAGCGCCGCACGCGCGGATCTCGGCGCGGCGTTGCTGCGCGCGCCGCTGGTCGAGCGCGAACTGGCGAATGGCGAACTCGTGAAGCTGTTCGATCACGCGCTCGACGACGGGCGCGATTACTACCTGTGCACGCGCGAGGACGCGGACATGCCGGACGGGGCCAGGCGGCTGGCGGAGTGGTTGAGGAAGATGGCGGGGATTTGAGTGGAGCGGGACGACGTCGAGCCGACAGCCGGGCGATTCGGAATCCGCATTCGCGTCGCACATGCGGCGCACTTGCACTTGCCCGGCCGGATAGCCACGATGGCCGTGTCATGTCATGGAGGCGGTAATGAACAGAATTCCGGTCGATCTATCAGATAACCAGCACGCCGCGTTGACCCGCATCGCCGTGCACCAGAACAGCTCCACTGCCGAGCTCATCCGGGACGCGATCGATGCCTACATCGCGCTGCAGGACCGGACACTTGCTGACAATGTGTTCGGCCTCTGGAAGGGGCGCAACGTCGTCAACCAGGAAGACTTGCGCTCGGAGTGGTGAACGCGCCCCAGCATCCACCAACCGAACACACTTCGGAGCCGCCTTGAGTCGCCCCCCGCGGCTTTGGACTTTCAACGCAATCCCTCTCGCCGCATCTCCGCCCGGCTGCCGCCCGCCCGCACACCCACGCTTCAATGACCTCCCCTCACACCCCACGCCAATCAAGGGCCGGAAGCAGATAGAAATTCCTGATGCCCCGGATTGAAACAAGCAATTTCACAAACTCAGGGTGAACCCGGATACTGGCAACACTCCACTCACCACTGAAGCAAAGGAATTCTCCAGATGCCGATCATCAACACCCAAATCAAGCCGTTCAAGGCAACCGCTTACCACAATGGCGATTTCGTGCCCGTCTCGGAAGAGAACTTCAAGGGCAAGTGGTCCGTCGTCGTGTTCTACCCGGCCGACTTCACGTTCGTCTGCCCGACCGAACTGGGCGACCTCGCCGACCGTTACGCGGAATTCCAGAAGCTGGGTGTCGAAATCTACGGCGTGTCGACCGACACGCACTTCACGCACAAGGCATGGCACGACACGTCGGACACGATCGGCAAGATCAAGTACCCGATGATCGGCGACCCGACGCTCACGCTGTCGCGCAACTTCGACGTGCTGATCGAGGAAGAAGGGATGGCCCTGCGCGGCACGTTCGTGATCAACCCGGAAGGCGAGATCAAGCTGTGCGAAATCCACGACAACGGCATCGGCCGCGACGCAGGCGAACTGCTGCGCAAGGTGCAGGCTGCGCAATACATCGCGGCGCACCCGGGTGAAGTGTGCCCGGCCAAGTGGACGCCGGGTGCGGAAACGCTGACCCCGTCGCTCGACCTGATCGGCAAGATCTGACGATCGCGCCGCGCGCCTCGCACGAGGCGCGCGAGACACACTACGGGCCGCTGCGGCATGCGGCCCGCGCCCTCCTCCGGCACGACGTGCCCGACCAGAATCATTAATACGGAATCCGAAACGCCATGCTCGACGCCAATCTCAAGAACCAACTCAAAGCGTACCTCGAAAAGATCACGCGCCCGATCGAACTCGTCGCCTCGCTCGACGACAGCGCGAAATCGCAGGAACTGCTGGCGCTGCTGAACGAGATTGCGTCGCTGACGGATCGCGTGACCGTGACCGAACGCCGTGACGACGCCGAGCGCAAGCCGTCGTTCTCGATCGGCGAACCCGGCAAGCCGGCCGGCATCCGTTTCGCCGGCATCCCGATGGGCCATGAATTCACGTCGCTCGTGCTCGCGCTGCTGCAGACGGGCGGCCACCCGATCAAGCTCGACGACGACGTGATCGAACAGATCCGCGCGCTCGACGGCGACTACGCGTTCGAGACGTATTTCTCGCTGTCGTGCCAGAACTGCCCGGAAGTCGTGCAGGCGCTGAACGTGATGTCGCTGATCAACCCGCGCATCCGTCACGTCGCGATCGACGGCGCGCTGTTCCAGGGCGAAGTCGAGTCGCGCCAGATCATGGCCGTGCCGACGATGTTCCTGAACGGCACCTCGTTCGGCCAGGGCCGCAGCAGCGTGAAGGAAATCCTCGCGAAGCTCGATACGGGCGCCAGCGCACGCGCCGCGAAATCGCTCGAGAACAAGCCGGTGTTCGATACGCTGATCGTCGGCGGCGGCCCGGCGGGCGCGGCCGCTGCGATCTACTCGGCACGCAAGGGCATCGCGACGGGCGTCGTCGCCGAGCGTTTCGGCGGCCAGGTGCTCGACACGATGGCGATCGAGAACTTCGTGTCGGTGCAGGAAACCGAAGGGCCGAAGTTCGCGACCGCGCTCGAACAGCACGTGAAGCAGTACGAGGTCGACATCATGGACGTGCAGCGCGCCGACGCGCTGATTCCGGGTGACGTGCACCAGATCCGCCTCGCGAACGGCGCGGTGCTGAAGGCGAAGACGATCGTCCTCGCGACCGGCGCGCGCTGGCGCGAAATCAACGTGCCGGGCGAGCGCGAATACCGCAACCGCGGTGTCGCGTACTGCCCGCACTGCGACGGCCCGCTGTTCAAGGGCAAGCGCGTCGCGGTGGTCGGCGGCGGCAACTCGGGCGTCGAGGCCGCGATCGACCTCGCCGGCATCGTGAAGGCCGTCACGCTGATCGAATACGGCGCGCAACTGCGCGCGGACGAAGTGCTGCAACGCAAGCTGCGCAGCCTGCCGAACGTGACGATCGTCACGCAGGCGCAAACGACCGAGCTGACCGGCGACGGCAGCAAGCTGAACGGGCTCGTCTACAAGGATCTGCGCTCGGGTGACACGCAGCGCATCGATCTGGAAGGCGTGTTCGTGCAGATCGGCCTCGTGCCGAACACCGAATGGCTGAAAGGCACGATCGAACTGTCGAAGCACGGCGAGATCGTCGTCGATGCGCGCGGCGCGACGTCGGTACCGGGCGTGTTTGCGGCCGGCGACGTGACGACGGTGCCGTTCAAGCAGATCGTGATCGCGGTCGGCGAAGGCGCGAAGGCATCGCTCGGCGCGTTCGACCACCTGATCCGGCAGGACGTTGCACCGGTTGCCGCCGCGCAGCCGCAAGCCGAGGAAGCGGTCGCCGCGTAACGCACGTCAGCCCGTCGGCACAACGGTTTGTCTCTCTTGGCCCCGCATGCTTTGGTCGGCGTGCGGGGTCCTTTTTATTCCGGAAACGATTGTGGTTACTTGGTCGTGGTCGGGCCGTTGTTCGCCGGCGCCGGCGACGGTGCCGACTTGAAATTGCTCGACTCCCTGACCAGTTGCTCGGTCATCGCCGCAGCAACCGGATTCGCACCCGACGACGAACTGCCCTGCCGGGTCGAACCGCTGCTCGATGGCATCGACGTCATCGACGGCGGCGGCAACGACGGGTCGAGCTTCGCCGATTCCCTGACGAGCGCGGCGGTTTCCGGCGTTTCGGATTTCGTTGCAGCGGGTGCGGCGGCCACGTGGCGTTCGAGGCCATCGCGCTTGCGCGGTGCGCGTTCCGTGACCTGCGCAAGTGCGGGCGCGGCCTGCTGCACGGGTTTGGCGGCCGGCGGCGGTGCCGGCGGGGTCGAATCCTGCGCATCGACGGTCACGACGTTGACCTTCGGCGGCGGTGCGCTCGGCGTCGTCACCGGCTGCGGTTTGTCGCTGACAACCGGCACGGCAGGCGCTGCATTGACGCGCGCGGTTGCGGCCGGTGCAGACGGCGCCGGTGCGGGTGGTGGCGGCGCAACAGCCGCCTGTTTCGGTGCCATTGCGGCGGCCGGGGCCGGCGGCGCGATGGCGCCCTGCACGGCGTGATCGTTGCCCGCGGGCGCTGCGGCAACGGGCGCGGACGAATCGCCGATGCCGGCATCTTCGATCGCGCGGTGATCCGCACGCAGAAGCATCACGTAGGCAGTGCCGGCCGCGGCTACCAGGAGCCCACCGGCGATCATCAAGGTCTTGCGGGTACTCGTCATGCTTGCTCACCGCTCATATCGACGTGAACAAGCCATCATACGCGGCGATCCGCCCGCGATCCCGCATGAATACATTTGGTTGCATTGTGCCGGAACAGGTCGGCAACACGTTCGTCAGACCTATCGCCTCCGCTGCTCCAGCAGGATCAACGCGCGGGCATCACTCCGGAAACGGCAATTCGGTCTGCCCTTCCGCGCGCATGCCGAATGTGTTCAGCGTCATCGCGACGAGCGCGTAGTAGCCGAGCAACGCAACGAGATTCACGACGGTTGCGTGGCCGAAGCGCGCTTCCGCCCGTGCGAACGTCGCGTCGCTCACGCGTCGCGTGTCGTACAGCTCGCTCGCGAATGCATGGATCAGCGCATCGTCGTCCGACTCGAATGCGGGCGCCGCGCCGCGCCGGATCGCGTCGGCCGTCGCGGCCGGCACGCCCGCCTCGAGTGCGATCGGATGATGAATGTGCCACTCGGCCTGCGAGCGCCAGCGCGCGGCCGTCACGAGAATCGCGAGCTCCGACAGGCGCAGCGGCAGGCCCGTGCGATAGCGGCAGAATGCGCCGAGCTTCTGCGCGTGCTGCGCCAGCTCGGGGCTCGCGATCCAGCCGAAAAACGGCCCGTTCAGGTTGCCGCGCGGACCGCTGAGAATGTCGGCCAGCACGGCCTTCTGCTCATCGGTGGCCGATGCGGGATCGAACGGAGGCAATCTGTTGGTCATGGCAAGGTCCGGACAAGGTTCGACGAATACGGTCACGCGCCGGCCGACGCGAGCGCCGCGCCGATCGCGCCCGACAGCCGCTCGACGATCGTATCGATCTGCTGCGCGGTGCAAATGAAAGGCGGCGCGACCAGGATGTGATCGCCGTGAACGCCGTCGATCGTCCCGCCCATCGGATACACCATCAGGCCGCGCTGCATCGCTTCGCGCTTGACCGCCGCGTGCAGCTTCAGCGCCGGATCGAACGTCGCCTTGCTGTCGCGATCGCGCACGAGCTCGACGCCGACGAACAGCCCGCGGCCGCGCACGTCGCCGATATGCGGATGCGCGCCGTAATGCTCGCGCAACGACGCACGCAGTTGCTCGCCGCGTGCCTTCACGTTGTCGAGCAGCTTCTCTTCAGCGATCACGCGCTGCACTTCGAGCGCGGCCGCGCAGGCGGTCGCATGGCCGAGGTACGTGTGGCCGTGCTGGAAGAAACCCGAGCCGTCGACGATCGTCCGGTAGATGCGGTCGCTGACGAGCGTCGCGCCGATCGGCTGGTAGCCCGCGCCGAGCCCTTTCGCGATCGTCAGCAGGTCGGGCGCGACGCCGTCTTCTTCGCACGCGTACAGGTAGCCCGTGCGGCCCATCCCCGACATGATCTCGTCGAGGATCAGCAGCACGCCGTACTTGTCGCACACCGCACGAATCTTCTTCAGGTACGTGCGCACCGGCGGCACCGCGCCGGCCGTTGCGCCCACCACCGTCTCCGCGACGAACGCCGCGACGTTGTCCGCGCCGAGTTCGACGATCTTCTGCTCGAGCTCGTCCGCGAGGCGCTGCGCATACGCCTCGTCGGTTTCACCGGCCTGCTGGTCGCGATACGCGAAGCACGGGCTCACATGGTGCGCCTCGATCAGCAGCGGCAGGAACGGCTCGCGCCGCCACGCATTGCCGCCGATCGCGAGCGCGCCGAGCGTGTTGCCGTGATAGCTCTGGCGTCGCGCGATGAAATGGCGGCGCTGCGGCTCGCCCTTCTCGACGAAATACTGGCGCGCGAGCTTCAGCGCGGCCTCGACCGCCTCGGAGCCGCCCGACACGAAATACACGTGTTCGAGGCCGGCCGGCGCGGCGGCGACGAGCCGGTCGGCCAGTTCCTCGGCCACGTCGGTCGTGAAGAACGACGTATGCGCGTACGCCAGTTGCTGCGCCTGCCGCTTGATCGCGTCGATCACGCGCTGGTTGCTGTGGCCGAGACACGAAACGGCCGCACCGCCGCACGCGTCGATATAGCGTTTGCCGGTCGAGTCGATGATCTCGATGCCGTCGCCTGCGACGGCAACGGGCAAGGTGGCGCGCGGAGCGCGATGGAAAACGGTCGTCATGCGTTGCCTCATGGATCAGGATGCGTCGTGCGCGCGTCCGGACGGCACGATGCGCGTCGCGAAACACTGCGCGCCCTGTTGGTGAATGGTGAAATCGATCGATGCCGCACCGATCGCGAACACGCCGGTGGCCAGCGTGTTCTCGTCGTCGGGGTCGGCCGGATCGTCGCGGTAGATCGGCAGCCCTTCCGGCGCGCGATCGCCGAGCACGCGCAGCAGCGCGGCTTCGTCGATCGCGTCGATGGCGGGCGTCAGCGCGTCGACGCGGCGCTGGCGGTCGGCCGACGATTGCGTGACGATCTGCGCCTCCGTGTCGCTGCCGGGATGCACGAGATGGTTCGCATGCCCCGCGAGCCGCGCGACGTCGATCACCGAACAGCGCGCGACGCTCGCCTCGATGCTCAGCAGCCGCGCATCGCCGGTCGCGCCCAGCGTGTGATGAAAGCCGCTTGCACGCGCATGACCGCGCAGTACGTCGGCCGCCGCGTCGAGCGACGTCGCATCGAGCACGGCGCGCGCGAGGATCATGCGCGGCACGCCCGCTGCCGGCGTGCGGATCCGCAGGTTGTTGATCGCCTGCGCGATGCCCGCGCGGTTCGCGGCAAAGGTATGGCCCGGCAGCGAACCGGGGTAGTAGAAGCTGATGAAGCCCGGCTTGCCCTCTGGTTGCACGTCGACGAGCAGGCAGCGCTCGCGCAGGTACGGATCGCCGTCCTCGTTGTGCGCGATCCAGCGCGTGCCGTTGGCATCGCGCGCGGCGAGCGTCGTGCAACCGTCCGGCGCGTTGTGGATCAGCTCGCCGCGGCAGTTCCACAGAAAGATGTCCTCGGCCGGCCAGCCGACACCGGCCGCGATCCCGTCCAGCTCCGCGACGAGATCGGGATACGTTGCCAGCGCAGCCTGCCGCAGCGCGGCGACGAACGGATGGCCGCGCCAGCGGCGCACGGCCTGCCACGCGCTGCTTTGCTGCATGTATTCATCGAACACGGGGCGGGCAAGCTCGCCGAGGCGCACGCCGATGTCGAACGGCGCGCCGGCGATGACGGGAGAAAGGGAAAGCGGCATGTCGGAGGGTTCGGTTTCGTTCAGGACACGTGTTTCAGGAATTCCTTCAGGCGCGGGGTCGGCGGCCGGTCGATCAGGTCGACCGGATGGCCGTCCTCGGCAATGCCGCCCTGATCCATGAACAGCAGGCGCGTGCCGACCCGTTTCGCAAAGCCGATCTCGTGCGTGACGACGATCATCGTCATCCCTTCGTTCGCGAGATCCTGCATCACTTTCAGCACTTCGTGGCGCAATTCCGGATCGAGCGCGGACGTCGGCTCGTCGAACAGCATCAGCCGCGGTCGGATCGCGAGCGCACGTGCAATCGCGACACGCTGCTGCTGGCCGCCGGACAACTCGGAAGGATAATGATTCGCGCGCGACTCGAGGCCGACCTTGTCGAGCAGCGCCATCGCCTGGTCGCGTGCTTCGGCACGCGAGGCGCCGCGCACCTGCGTCGGCCCGAACATCACGTTCTCGAGCGCGGTCATCTGCGGAAACAGGTTGAACTGCTGGAACACCATGCCGGCTTCGAGCCGGATGTTGCGGATCGTCGTCGCGTTGCCGCGCACGCTCTGCCCGTCGACGAGCAGCTCGCCGCCGGTGATTTTCTCGAGCGCATTGATACAGCGCAGCATCGTCGACTTGCCCGAGCCGGACGGGCCGATCACGACGACCACTTCGCCTGCGTCGATCTTCAGGTCGATATGCTTCAGCACCGGTACGTGGCCGAAACTCTTCGACACGTTCTGGAATTCGATCATGCTCATAGGATCCTCATCCGCTTTTCGACGAGCCGCAGCGTCAACGTCATGGCGCCGGTCAGCAACAGGTAGATGACGGCCACGGCAGTCCAGATCTCGACCGCCTGGAAATTGCCTGCGATGATTTCCTGCCCCTTGCGCGTCAGTTCGCCGACGCCGATCACGATGAACAGCGACGTGTCCTTCAGGCTCACGATGCACTGGTTGCCGAGCGGCGGAATCAGGCGCCGGAACGCGAGCGGCCCGACCACCTTCAGCAGCACGCGCGGCATCGACAAGCCCATCGCGAGCCCGGCTTCCGTCAGCCCCTTCGGGATCGACAGCAGCGCACCGCGCACCACTTCCGCGAGATACGCGCCGGAATTCACCGTGATCGCGATGATCGCGGCCGTCAAGCCGTCGATGCGGATATGCGCGAGCAACGGCAGCGCGAAATACAGGAACATCACCTGCACGACGATCGGCGTGCCGCGGATCAATTCAATATAAACCTGTGCAAGCACGTTCATCGCCTTCGGTCCGTATGCGCGGAACATGCCCGCGACCATCCCGACGATGAAACCGCCCACCAGCCCGAAAAATGCGATGAACACCGTCAACCGGACCCCGTCCATCAGGTCCGGCAACGCCGCCCAGATCGCCGACCAATCGAAATTCACTTGTCGCTCCCCGTTCGATTCAAGACCGGCGCGGCCACCCGGCCGCGCGCTGTTGCCGCGTCACGCTCACATCTTCGGCGGTTCGGCACCGAACCACTTCTTGTAGATCTGCGCGTAGCGGCCATCGGCCCGGATCTTCACGAGCGACGCGTTGACCTTCGGCACGAGCGGGCTGCCCTTCGGGAAGCCGATCCCGTACTTGTCGCCGCTGACCGGCTGGCCCGCGACCTTCACCTTGCCCTTGCCTTCGTTGTTCACGAAGAACAGCACGTTCGGCGTGTCGTGCATCGCCGCGTCGACCCGGCCGGCTTCGAGTGCGAGGTAGGCCTGGTCGATGTTCGGGAACTGGCGGATCTCCTTCGGCTTCAGGTGCGCCTTGATCCAGTCGATCGTCGCGGTGCCCGTTTTCGCGGCGATCACCTTGCCGTTCAGGTCGTCGATCGACCTGATCGTCGTGTTGCCGGTCTGCACCATCGCCGCGAGGCCGCTGTCGTAGTACGGCGCGGAGAAGTCGATCGCCTTCTTCCGCTCCTCCTTGATCGTCATGCCCGACAGCGCGACGTCGATGTTCTGCGTCTGCAGCGCCGGGATCAGGCCCGCGAAATCCATCGGCTGGATCGTGTATTTCCAGCCCTGGTCCTTCGCGATCTCCGCCCACAGATCGAGATCGAAGCCGACGTACTTGTCGCCCTGCTTGAACTCGAACGGCATGAACGACGTGTCGGTCCCGACGACGAGCGTCTTGGTGTCCGCGTGCGCGAGGCTTGCGCCGAGCGCGGCAACGACCGCGACGGCTTTCAGGAAGGAACGGCGACTCATGGTTTCTCTCCGCATGATTGAGCGATGTGACCGGCCAGGCAGCCGGCGGAACGACGACATCAAGCCGCACCGCAACATGCGATGTCGAATTAGACCTTAGTGCAACAAGTGTTGTCAATGGCGATACTACGACAACAAAAAAGTCCGCAACGGGTAAATGCATCGAGACAAACCCGGGGCGCACGGGGCGGATAAATCGGAGGAAAGGGCGTGTGGCCGCGGGGCGAAGCGGCCGGGCCGGATCGTGCTGCGCCGGTCGACGGCGGCGTCTGACGAGTAGTTGGCGGTGACTGGTCTGGACGGGCAGGTTTGCCGTCCCGGGCATCACGCTGGAGAGGAGGATGGCGGTGCAATCGTGCGGCGCCGATTGCCGCCTCCCGCGCGTTTGTCAGTGCATTCGACAGCGCGGATCGTCGGCGCTTCGACGCGCGGCACCGTGCCGGGGCGGCTAACCGCGCGATGCCGGCAACCGCCGGGGCGGCTCAACGCATGTTGCGGGAAACGCGCGGCCCCACCCGCCGGCCGCGCGCCGATGCAGCGTCGATTACGCCGCCACCCCGCTCGCCTGATGCGACACGAGCCGCGCATACGCGCCCTGCCGCGCCATCAGGTCCGCATGCCGTCCAGCCTCGATCACGCCGCCGTGCTCCATCACGAGGATCAGGTCGGCATTGCGCACGGTCGACAGCCGGTGCGCGATGATGATCGACGTGCGCTGCGTCATCAGGTCTTCCAGCGCCGCGCGGATCTGCTGCTCGCTGATCGTGTCCAGATGGGACGTCGCTTCGTCGAGGATCAGCACCGGCGCATCCTTCAGGAACGCGCGCGCAATCGCGACACGCTGGCGCTGGCCGCCCGACAGTTGCACGCCGCGCTCGCCGACGCGCGTCGCGAGTCCGTCCGGCAGGCGCGCGACGAAGTCGCCGAGCGCCGCATGGTCGATCGCGCGCTGCACGTCCGCGTC
>NZ_JAAGPB010000423.1:0-7501 GCF_017104585.1 Burkholderia sp. Ac-20392 | reverse complement strand
CCGACAGCGACCCCGGCTGCCAAGCGCCGCGCCAGCCGTGCCGGCGCCACGCGCAAGGTCGACATCAGCAGCCTCGTGTTCTCCGTCCTCGACGCGGCCACGCAGCCCGGCATCGTGCCGCTCGGCTCCGCCTTCCCGTCGCCGCAACTGTTTCCGCTGCCGCGTCTCGCGAAGTCGCTCGCGCAGGCCACGCGGCTCGTCAGCCCGTGGAGCACGGTCGTCGACCTGCCGCCCGGCAACGAGGCGCTGCGCCAGCAGATCGCGCGGCGCTATCTCGCGACCGGTATCTCGCAGCCGATCGACGAGATCGTCGTCACGAACGGCGCGCTCGAAGCGCTGAACCTGTGCCTGATGGCCGTCACGCGCCCCGGCGACGTCGTGGCCGTCGAAGCGCCCGGTTTCTATGCGGCGCTGCAGGCGATCGAGCGGCTCGACCTGCGCGCGGTCGAGATTCCCGTCGATCCGCGCACGGGCCTCGATCTCGATGCGCTCGCGAACGCGCTCGACCGGCACGACATCCGTGCGTGCTGGTTCATGACCAACTTCCAGAATCCGACCGGCGTCACGCTGTCCGCCGAGAAAAAGCGCGCACTCGTCGAGTTGCTCGCCGCGCGCGACGTGCCGCTGATCGAGGACGACGTGTACGGCGAGCTGCACTTCGGCCCGGACTATCCGCTGCCCGCGCGGGCGTTCGATCGACACGGCCTCGTGATGCACTGCAGTTCGTTCTCGAAGACGCTCGCGCCCGGCTACCGGATCGGCTGGGCCGCCGCCGGCCGGTTCGCGGAGAAGGTGCAGCGGCTCAAGCTGATGACGACGCTGTCGGCCAGCATTCCCGCGCAGGTCGGCATCGCGAACTATCTCGAGCACGGAGGCTACGACCGGCACCTGCGCAAGCTGCGCGGCGCGCTGCACACGCAGCTCGACCGGATGGACGACGCGCTGCGGCGCTGGCTGCCAGCCGGCGTCGAATGGGTGCGGCCCGAAGGCGGTTACTTTTTGTGGCTCGCGTTTCCGGACGCGATCGACGCGATGGAACTGCATCGCCAGGCGATCGCACGCGGAATCAGCTTCGCGCCGGGGCCGCTGTTTTCAGCCGCGCATGGCTTCGAGCGTTGCGTGCGCGTGAACTTCGGCCACCCGTGGAGCCGCGACATCGAGCGCGCGATCCGTGTGCTCGGCGAGCTGGTCGCGCAGCCGTCGGTCCGCAAGGGCGGGTGAATCGCACCCGGTGCGCACGGCCCGCGTCACGGCCATGCACGCAATCCGCACGCGGGTTACAGTGCTGATCCCGCCGCCCTTCATGATTGCCCATGAGTCAACTGCCCTACCTCGATCACGACGCGCTGTTGAAACTGACCGCTGAAGCCGCGCACGTCACGCAGTCGTGCACCTGCACGAAAACGCCGCTCGCCGGATGGACGACCCTGCCGCTGTCGCTGCAGGACGCGCAACTGACCGAAGTCGCCACGCTCGCGCCGCCCGGCGAGACGGAGCCGACTTACGCCGAACACCACCCGGCCGGCACGCGCTATGCGTCGGACGACGCGCCGATCGCGCTGCGCCATTTCCCGTACAACCGCTGCACCGTCAACCGCTGCCGCTCGTGCGGCCGCCTGTTCCTGCGCTACCAGGAAGGCGGCGGCTACTTCATCGACCAGCGCATCCGTGCGCTCGATCCGGCGCTCGTCGTCGACGTCGACGCCGACGCATAACCAGCCGCCACGGGCATGCACGCGCGCATGCCCGGCCCGCGCCGGCGTCACGCCGGCCATCTGCTGCGCCCTTTTCGTCCCCATCTGCTGCTTGTCCCGCCGCACCGCGTTCCCTACGCTGTCTCCGGTTGCCTGACACCCGTCGCAACGTCTGTCCCGAGCCGCGCGCTCCGCGCCACGGCTCCTCTCGCGTATCACGTCATGTATCGATATACCGTTTTCGACCGGGCGCTCGTGCACAGCCGCGCCGCCCAGTTTCGCGACCAGCTCGAACGCTGGCAGCACGGCACACTGAGCGAAGACGCGTTCCGGCCGCTGCGCCTGCAGAACGGCTGGTACGTGCAGCGCCACGCGCCGATGCTGCGCGTGGCCGTCCCGTACGGCGAACTGTCGAGCGCGCAGCTGCGCGTGCTCGCGCGGATCGCGCGCGTCTACGACGTGCCGGACGACGCCACCTACCGCACCGCATCCGACGCGCAGGCCTTGCTCGGCACGCTGCGCCTGCCGACCCGCAGCGCGCACTTCACGACGCGCACCAACGTGCAGTTCAACTGGATTCCGCTCGACAAGGCCGCCGACGTGATGGACCTGCTCGCGAGCGTCGACATGCACGGCATCCAGACGAGCGGCAACTGCATCCGCAATATCTCGTGCGACGAGCGCGCCGGCGTCGCGCCGGACGAGATCGTCGATCCGCGCCCGTTCGCCGAGGTGATGCGCCAGTGGACGACGCTGCACCCCGAATTCGCGTTCCTGCCGCGCAAGTTCAAGATCGCGATCACCGGCGCGACCGAAGACCGCGCGGCCACCGACTGGCATGACGTCGGGCTGAAGCTCGTGCGCGACGACGCGGGCGCGCTCGGCTTTCGCGTGAGCGTCGGCGGCGGGATGGGCCGCACGCCGATGATCGCGACGCTGCTGCGCGCGTTCCTGCCGTGGCAGCACGTGATGAACTACATCGAGGCGATCGTCCGCGTGTACAACCGCTACGGACGGCGCGACAACAAGTACAAGGCGCGCATCAAGATCCTCGTGAAGACCGAGGGACAGCGCTACATCGACGACGTCGAGGAGGAGTTCCGCCAGATCGTCGATCACGACGGCGGGCTGCACACGATTCCGCAGGTCGAGTTCGACCGCGTCGCCGCGTCGTTCGTCCCGCCGCGGCTCAAGCCGCGCACGGTCAGCCTGCGCGACGCGAACCAGCGCCTCTCCGCCCAGGCCGCACGCCATCCGGCCTTCGCGCGCTGGCTCGCACGCAACGTGGCCGACCACCGCGATCCGGCGCTGCGCATCGTCACGCTGTCGTTCAAGCGCCGCCTGCAGGCGCCGGGCGACGCGTCGCCGGACCAACTCGACGCGCTCGCCGGTCTTGCCGACCAGTTCTCGGCCGGCGAGGCGCGCGTCACGCACACGCAGAACGTCGTGCTGCCGTGGGTGCATGTCGACGACCTGTTCCTGCTGTGGGAAAACGCGCGCGCGATCGGGCTCGCCAGCGCGAACGTCGGACTCCTGACGGACATGATCGCGTGCCCGGGCGGTGACTTCTGCGCGCTCGCGAATGCACGCTCGATCCCGATCGCCGACGCGATCGCCGAGCGCTTCCAGGATCTCGACATGCTGCACGACGTCGGCGACATCGACCTGCACATCAGCGGCTGCATCAACTCGTGCGGCCATCATCACAGCGGCCACCTCGGCATCCTCGGCGTCGACAAGGACGGCGCCGAGTGGTACCAGGTCACGCTCGGCGGCTCGGACGGCTCGACCGCGAGCGGCCCCGCGCGACCGGGCAAGGTGATCGGCCCGTCGTTTTCGGCGGACGAGATCGTCGATGTCGTCGATGCGATCGTCAATACGTATCTCGACGCGCGGATCGATGACGACGGCCGCAGCGAACGATTCATCGACACGGTCCGCCGCATCGGCACGGAACCCTTCAAGGCCGCCGCGAACGACGCGCGCCATCAGGTGGAGCACGCATGACGCAAGCAGAGAATCCGACCGCACGCATCCGGCTGCTGACGCCGGCCGAACACACCGGCGACACGCAGCAGCACGACGCAGCGACGCTGACGATCGGCAACGACGAGGAACTGCCGCCGCTCGCCGGGCAAATCGCGCAGGCTGCGCGTATCGACCTGGCGTTCCCGTCGTTCACCGACGGCCGCGCGTACAGCCAGGCGTACCTGCTGCGCAAGCGCCATGGCTTCACCGGCGACCTGCGCGCGACCGGCGACGTGCTGGTCGACCAGTTGCTGCTGATGGAACGCACGGGGTTTTCGAGCGCGGTGCTCGGCGACGGCACCGACATCACGGCCGCGCGGCGCCAGCTCGACCGGTTCCCCGGCTTCTACCAGCACGATGCGCGAACGGCGATGCCGCAGCCGAACACGGCCACGCCCGCCGGAAAATGAAACGGGCGGCCCGCAGGCCGCCCGTACGATGAACCGGACGCTACCGGCCGGCGCCCGCCGCGAAGCGGGCGCCGGCGTTCAGCGCGCCGCGACCGGCTTGCCGAACGCGCCGAGAATCTTCTTCTCGAGCGCGAGGTAGTCGCGGCCGAAGTGGTGATCACCCTGCGTCTTGATCACGTCGGCGCCCGTGTTCACGAGTGCCGGACACATCGTGTCCTTCTCTTCCGCGCCATAGAAGCACTGCACGAGCTGCGGCGGCACCTTCGCGATTTCCGGCGCGACCTTCAGCGCCTTGTCGCTTGCGGGCATGCCGAGCCACCCCGTCACGCGGATCTGGAAATCGGCGGCCGGCGCGAAGCCGAGCAGCGACATCACGGCGACCTTGTCGCGCAGATCGGCCGGCAGCCGGTTGTACGCGAACGGCATCACGTCGGCGCCGAACGAGTAACCGACCAGCGCAACGCGATTCGCATGCCAGCGCGCCATGTAGGTGCGCATCACGCGCGCGAGATCGCGGCTCACCTGCGCCGGCGGCTTCTCGCTCCAGAAGTAGCGCAGGCTGTCGATGCCGACCACCGACACGCCGTCGCGCTGCAGCGCCTCGGCGATCGTCTTGTCGAGATCGCGCCAGCCGCCGTCACCCGAGATCACGATCGCGAGCTGGCCGTTGCCACCCTTGGCCGGCAGCTCGACGAGCGGCAGATCCGACACGTCGAGTTCGTCGCCGCTGGTGGTGTCCCGCAGATGCGAGGTGACGAGCGAGACGAGCTTCGCGGAATCGCCCGTGGCCGCCGTTTCGACGAAGCCCGGCATCGCGCGGCGCACGATCGTCGGATCGGGCGGGCACGGCTTGAAGCGCGGATCGAGCTTCGCAGCCGGATCGACCGATACGACACCGGCGATCGTGTTCTCCGGCGCCATCGACAGGATCTGCTTCGCGATCGCGCCGCCCTGGCCCACGCCCGCGACGATCGGCGTGAAGTAGCGCGACGACTGCGCGAGGCGTTCGAGCTGGTGGCTGACCGCTTCGGCGTCGCCGTCGAGGTGGTGGCAGGTCTCCTGCTTCGCGGCGAGATTCATCGCATAGCGCTCCGAATCGACGCCGACCGTCATCGCCCCGGCCTTCGCGAGTGCATCGGCGGCCTGCTGGTCGGCCGCATTCCAGCCGGCCTCACGCGAGAACAGCACGACGAAGCCGCGCAACGGCCCGCTGGGTTTGGTCACGGTCACGGGCCCATAGCGGCCGCCCGATACGGTTTCGGCCTTCACTGCGGCTGGCTGCGTAGCGCACGCGGCGCCGGCCAGCATCATTCCCGCGCAGGCGGCTGCGGCCCGCGCGATTCCCTTCTTCAACATCATGAACGCCGACCTCCAGCCAGCAATGACAGATCCGCAAGCGTGACGAACACGCCGACCGTACCCGAGGCCGCGAGGTAACGCGGCTCCCAGTGTGGTTCGAACTTGCTCTTGAATGCGCGCAAGCCGCGGAAGTTGTAGAAGCGGCCGCCGAAGCGCCAGACCATCAGGCCGATCCGGTGCAACGGCGACGGCATCTTCGCCGCCCCCATCCCCGAGAACGGCGCGATGCCCAGGCTCAGCTTGCGGAAGCCCGCTTCCTTCAGATGCAGCGCGAGCTGCGTAAACAGATATTCCATCGCGTACGGCGAAGCGTCCGGCAGATGGCGCATCACGCCGACCGTCGCCTCGGTGTTGAGGTCGGTCGTCATGAACGTGACGAACGCGATCGGCTTGTCGGCCTGCCGCACGAGCATCACCGACTGCGTCGCCAGATAGCCGTCGTGGAACGCGGCGACCGAGAAGCTCTTCTCACGCGCGTCGCGGCTGTCGAGCCAGCCGTCGGAGATATCGCGCAGCGCCGGCAGCGCGGCCGGCACATCGCTCGGCGCGATCACTTCGACCGTCAGCGCGTCCTTGTCGCCGCGGCGCAGCGCGTAGCGCAGGTGCGAGCGGTTCGAGCCTTTCAGGTCGAACCGGTCGAGCGCGATATGCGCTTCCTCGCCGAGCTTCATCAGCGTGAGCCCCGCGTCGAGATACAGCGGCAGCGCGTTCGCACGCACCTGGTAGAACGCCGCCCGGCCGCTATGCGCGTGGGCGAGCGCGATGAACTTGCTGATCAGCGCCGGCCATTCCTCGCGCGGTCCGACCGGGTCGTGCAGCGCGGCCCACGTGCGGCCGTTCTTCGCATACATCAGGAAGGCCTGGCGGGACTCCGAGAACAGGAACGACTTGTCGCCCATCAGCGCAAGGCCCGCATCGCTGCATTCCTGCGCGCGGATGATCCGTTCGGCATCCGACAGGTCCTGCTCCGCCGGCTTCACGAAACGGCCCGGCGCCGGGCGCAGCAGTTGCCACAGCGCGAACAGCGCAACGAACACGCCGGACGCGAGCGTCGCGCGCAGCGCCCGCGGCGCACGCGCGTCGAACGAGAAATGCGACCACAGCTCGCGCGTGTACGGCACGTCGCGGAATGCGAAGAACAGCACCCACACGGCCAGCATCAGCACCATCGCCACCGACACGAACCAGCTCACCGTGAAGCGCTCGGCCAGCAGCGACGAATGGCGGTTGAAGCGGCGACGGCTGACGAGCAGCAGCACCAGCAGCGTGCCGAGCACGCCGGCCTCGACGAACGCGAGGCCCTTCGCCAGCGACAGCGCGAGGCTGGCGAGCGTCAGCGCGAAGGTCATCCACCATGCGCCGTCGAGACGGCGCAGCAGCCCGCGCGCGACGAACAGCAGCGCCACGCCGAGCACGCTGCAGATCACCTGCGAGCCTTCGAGCACCCACAGCGGCACGAGGTGGCGCAGGATCGCGATCCGGTGCCAGAACGCGGGCGTCGCGCTCGAGATCACCAGCATCCCGCCAACCGCGAACGTCACGAGGCTCAGGAACACCGGCGCGAGCTGCGACACGCGCACGGCCTGCCGCGTCACGAGCCGGCGCCGCAGCGCGCGGCCTTCGAAACCGGCCAGCAGGCCGGCCGACAGCACGAGCGGCACGCCGAAATAGATCGCGCGATACGCGATCAGCGCGGCGACCATCGCGTGCGGCGGCACTTCGCGACCGAGCGTGAACACCATCGCGGCTTCGAACACGCCGATCCCGCCCGGCGTATGGCCGATCATCCCCAGCAGCAACGCCGCGGCGTAAACGGTAATGAAGGTCGGGAAGCCGACCGGCGCGGCCGGCAGCAGCACCCACAGCGTCAGGCCCGCCGCGACGACGTCGAATACCGCATAGACGACCTGCGCGACGAGATCGCGCCGCGCCGGCACGTCGAACGACAGCCACTTGAAGCGCGTGACGACCGGGCGCGCGGTGTTGCCGCACATCACGACCATCGCGGCA
>NZ_JAAGPB010000422.1:0-7483 GCF_017104585.1 Burkholderia sp. Ac-20392 | reverse complement strand
CAAGGTGCCCGCGCACGAGCGCGCGGCGACGATGCGCAAGGCCGCCGCGCTGGTGCGCGAACGCGCCGACGCGATCGCGCAGCTGATGACGCAGGAACAGGGCAAGCCGCTCACCGAAGCGCGCGTCGAAGTGCTGTCGGCGGCGGACATCATCGAATGGTTCGCGGACGAAGGCCGCCGCGTGTACGGCCGGATCGTGCCGCCGCGCAACCTCGCCGCGCAGCAGACCGTCGTGAAGGAACCGGTCGGCCCGGTCGCGGCGTTCACGCCGTGGAATTTCCCGGTCAACCAGGTCGTGCGCAAGCTGAGCGCCGCGCTCGCCACCGGCTGCTCGTTCCTCGTGAAAGCGCCGGAAGAAACCCCCGCGTCGCCGGCCGCACTGCTGCGCGCCTTCGTCGACGCGGGCGTGCCGGCCGGCGTGATCGGCCTCGTGTACGGCGATCCGGCTGAAATCTCGTCGTACCTGATCCCGCACCCGGTGATCCGCAAGGTCACGTTCACGGGTTCGACGCCGGTCGGCAAGCAGCTCGCCGCGATGGCGGGCCTGCACATGAAGCGCGCGACGATGGAACTGGGCGGCCACGCGCCGGTGATCGTGGCCGAGGACGCCGACGTCGCGCTCGCGGTGAAGGCCGCCGGCGGCGCGAAGTTCCGCAACGCGGGCCAGGTCTGCATTTCGCCGACGCGCTTCCTCGTGCACAACAGCATCCGCGACGAATTCACGCGCGCGCTGGTCAAGCATGCGGAAGGGCTGAAGGTCGGCAACGGCCTCGAGGAAGGCACGACGCTCGGCGCGCTCGCGAACCCGCGACGCCTCACCGCGATGGCGTCGGTCGTCGACAACGCACGCAAGGTCGGTGCGCGCATCGAAACCGGCGGCGAGCGGATCGGCTCGGAAGGCAACTTCTTCGCGCCGACCGTGATCGCCGACGTGCCGCTCGAAGCGGACGTGTTCAACAACGAGCCGTTCGGCCCGGTCGCGGCGATTCGCGGTTTCGACAAGCTCGAGGACGCGATCGCCGAAGCGAACCGTTTGCCGTTCGGTCTCGCCGGCTACGCGTTCACGCGTGCGTTCGCGAACGTGCACCTGCTCACGCAGCGCCTCGAAGTCGGGATGCTGTGGATCAACCAGCCGGCGACGCCGTGGCCGGAAATGCCGTTCGGCGGCGTGAAGGACTCGGGCTACGGGTCGGAAGGCGGGCCGGAAGCGCTGGAGCCGTACCTCGTCACGAAGTCGGTGACGGTGATGGCCGTCTGACGGTCGTCGATCGATCGCGTGCGCGGCGCTGTCGGCGTTGCGCACGCGATCGGCGCAGGCCGGGCGGGATGCCCGGTCTTTCGCCAGTTTTCCTGCCAGCCGTGCATTCGAACGGCAACCCCCGGGCATTTCAATACGCGTGCCACTGCGGATCGATTGTTTCGATTCCGTCACCGGCAACGACGCACGCCAAGGCACCCCCCTCGGTAAACTGACGCCGACACCCGGTGCCGGCACGCGCGGAACACGATGCACGCGACACCGCTCAGGCCACGTCGTCGGCAACCTGGCAAGTACGGACTGCACCTCGTACCCGGATGTCACACTTTTTGGTATAGGTTATCCAGAAGAAACCATAACAACCGGTGCGTCAGCGTCGGCCCAACCTGAGAGGAAACGGATGCATCCGCGGTCGGCAGCGCCGTACTACGTTGTGCTGGCGGGGACCTTGATAGCGTGCGCGCTGATGGGCCTCTGCGTATTGCAGTTGTTCCAGAGCCGTCACGACGCACTCGATCGCGCGCGCGATACGTCGCGGAACCTGGCGCTCATCGCCGAGCGCGACATCGAACGCAATATCGAGCTGTACGGCCTGTCGCTGGAAGCGGTGATTCAGGGCCTGCAGCGGCCGGACGTCATGGCGGCCTCGCCGGCGTTGCGGCGCGGCATCCTGTTCGATCACGCGATGACCGCGAAATTTCTCGGCTCAATGCTCGTGCTGGATTCGGCCGGCAACATCATCCTGGATTCGGCGAACGACGTGCCGCGACAGGGCAATTTCGGCGACCGCAAGTACTTTACGGTTCACCGGGACAATCCGAACGCCGGGCTTTACATCAGCGATCCGTTTGCATCCCGCCTGCGCGGCGGCTCGCTCAGCGTGGCATTGACGCGCCGCGTGTCGAATCCGGACGGCTCGTTTGCCGGCATTGCGCTGATCGCGGTCAATCTCGAGTATTTCCACACGCTGTTCGCCGGCCTCGCGCTCGGCTCGCACGGCGCGATCTCGCTGGTCGGCACGAACGGCATCATGTTCATGCGCCAGCCGTACGACGTGCACACCATCGGCCGCGACATCAGCAAGGCGGCGACGTTTCGCCACTTCCTGACCGCGCCGGAAGGCTCGTTCCTCGACACCTCGACGATCGACAACGTGCGCCGCCTCTACTACTTCAAGACGCTGCCGCACCTGCCGCTGATCATCATGGTCGCCGAGGCGGAGCAGGACATCTACGCCGCGTGGCGGCACCGGGCGATCACGATCGGTGCGCTGGTGGCGACTTTCGGCGCGGCGTTCATCGTGCTGTCCTTCATGCTGGGCACCCAGCTGCGGCGCCGGATGCGGGCCGAATCCGAGCTGGTGATGCTCGCGCGCACCGACGGCCTCACCGGGCTCAACAATCGCCGCTCGTTCGGGGAAGTGCTGGACCTCGAATGGCGCCGCGCACGCCGTGCCCGCTCGGTATTCTCGCTGCTGTTCGTCGACGTCGACCGCTTCAAGTCTTTCAACGACACGTATGGTCACCAGGCCGGCGACGACGCACTGGCGGCGGTGGCGCGATGTATCGGCGACAACATCCGGCGCCCCGCGGACACCGCGGCCCGCTATGGCGGCGAGGAGTTCGTCGTGATCCTGCCCGATACACCGGCCACGGGGGCGACGGAGATCGCCGAGCGGATTCGCGCAGCCATCGACGGGCTTGCGATCGAGCATGCGGAAAGCGAATTCGGGCGCGTCACCGCGAGCATCGGCGTGGCGAGCTGGGCCCCCGAGCAGGAAGGGGAGGTCGAGTCGGTGATCAAGGCGGCCGACGAGGCGTTGTACCACGCGAAGGAAACGGGGCGAAACAAGGTGGCCTCGCATGAAACGGACACCTGACACCATCGCCGGCACGCATCGCCCATTGCCGATGGCGGGCGTGCCGTTCGACGCTCAATGCCGGCCGCTGCCGCGATAGCTTTCCACTTCCGCGTCGTATGCGGCCAGGAACGCCTTGCCGAACACCGACGCGAAATCGTCCTCGATCGCGAACACCGTGTCGCGATGGGTCGCCGCGTAGCGATCCCACATTCTGGCCTTGTACAGCGCGGGCACGCGCTTCTCGTACCAGCGCATCGCGTCGTCGCGCTCGCGCAGGCGTTGCGGTGAAAAGCGCGTCAGCAGGTCCATCAACGCGGCGCGCATGCCGGCAACCATGCCGATCTGGTGCGCATGCAGATCCTGGAACGCGTCGCTGACCGCGCTCTGCGGCGACATGAAGCCCGGCAGCGGCAGCCCGAACATCTGCCGCAGCACGGCGCCGCCGTCCGGCAGCAGCTTCAGCGGGTTGTTCTCGCGATCGAGCAGCATCGTCATGTGCGCCTTCACCTCGCGCTTCAGGATGCTGCGCGACGACAGCAGCTCGACCGTGCCGTTCGCGAACAGCGCCAGCAACTGGCCCGCGATATACAGCTGTTCGGCCGACCACTGATGCGACTCGGCGGCCGTATCGAGCCCCGCGCCTTCGAAGAACGCGCTCAGCAGTTCATCGGGTGTCGGTGCGCGTGTGGCGTGCGGTGCAGGTTCGTCGGCCGGCGGCGTATCGGCGGCGCGCGCGGCGGCTGGTTGGACACGCACGTGTTGCGTCCACTCGGGCGCGTGGTCGGCCTGTGTCGTGGACGACGCTTCGCGATCCGAGTTGCCGCGATCGACGTGCGCCGCCGTGCCCGATGTACCGATATCGCCCGACGACTGCGTGAACAGGTCGAGCGGATCGATCGACAACTGGTTCAGGTCGCGCTGCGAGGGTGCGGGCGGGTCGGTTTGCGCCGCGCGGTTCGCCGGGTGGGCCGCGTCCGTACGTGCGGGGCCACCTGGCCGTGTGCCGGCGTCCGCCGCCTTGCCGCGCGGCGCGAGACGATCCTGGAGAAGCCCCCACAGCCGGTTGCCGGCGCCTTTCGTATCGATCCGCGAAGGCGATGCTGGCGCGGGGGCTGCTGAAGCGCGTGCCTGCGCCTGCGAATCGGCGTGCGCGCCGGTATCGGTCGCCATGTCGATGACCGGTGCATCGTCGCCATCGCTGCCATCGTCACGTTCGGCGCGCAACACGTACGGCCCGATGCGGATGATGTCGCCGGTGTTGAGCGGGCGCTCCTGCGCATAACCGACCGGCTCGCGGTTCACCTCGATCGTCGATACGCTGCTGAGGTTCTTCAGCAGGCACGCGTCGTCACCGACCTGCAGCAGCGCCTGCAGCCGCGAAATCTGCCGTGTGTCGTCGCGCAACACGAGATGGTTGTCGCTGGCCCGGCCGATGGTGCCGCCCGGCGGATGAAACACGACGGCGTCGTAGGAGTCGTTTTCGACCGGCTCGCCGGCATGTTCGATCACGATCAGTTGCATGGCATACGTCGCTCGGTGAAGCGCTCGCGTGGAAGCCGGTTCGTTCAGGATGACGACGCATGCCTGCGGCGCGCGAATTCGAACGCGGGCCCCCAGATCGGATGCCCCTTCTCGGCAGGGGACAAGTCGAAGCGCGGGTTGAGGTCGAGAATTTTCGAGAACTCGGCGCGGCACGGCGTGATGCGGTTCGTCACGCAATAGCTGAACGCGAGGAGCTTGTGCGCGGCCACCTGCGTGTCGGTGTCGGCGCCGTCGATCTCCTTCGCATGGCTCAGCAGTGCGATCGTGCGCCCGTAGTCGCCGCTGTCGTACGCGGCGCGCGCGCTATCGACCGTCGCGCGTGCAGCCGACTGTGTCGGGGACGTACTGCACCCGCCGGCCCCCAGCAACAATGCGCCGAGGAAAAGAACGAGCGATGAACGACCTTTCATTATTGAAATTAAAAATTGGCGTAATTGGAAGGTGGCACACAAGCGCTGTTGGATTCTAGTGCCAATCATCGGCACGGAACCGGCTGTTACGTTTTGTTTCATTTAGCCAATCCGTTTCCACCTGAATACAGAATCGACTACGAATTTCAGTGCTTGTGAAACCGGAAAAACGGCCTATAGTTCGCTGTGTTTTTCGGATTCGTCAGTTGTTTGGTCAGCGCACGTCAATGCACGAAAAATCGGACCGTCCGTTCGTGCGAAACGAATAGCCTGGCACACCACCAGCGTCGCGAGCGCCCCTTGCTCCGCGGCCGGCCGGCTTGCGCCCCGTGCCCATCCGACAGGTGTCCACGCCATAGAACCGGGCCGCTCACGCGCACCGGTCGGATTAACTTTTGCCATTAATTTACCAACATCAATTCAATTGCCCATCATCTCGCCAAAGCGACTTTCAAAAACCCTGATTGATATGACCCGGCTTTTTACAAGAACAATTTGCCGATACGGATTGCAATGGATGGATATGCAGGTTACACAATTACCGATCAATTAATTGTCCCTTTTTCAATCAGATCATCCGGTTTCGAAGTTGAAAACCGGCGCGCGGCTATTGGGTGGCGAGGGTGGAATATGCAATGGCGGTCGAGCAGTTTCATCGTATGGGGATGCGTGATGCTGTTGCCGGGGTGCGGTGCGACGGAGCACGCCGCGGCAGTGCCGTATGCGATCACGGTTGACGTCGCGCCCGACGTCAACCCGGACATGAACCGCAAGCCTTCGCCGATCGTGCTGAAGGTGTTCCAGCTCCGCGCGGCATCGTCGTTCGACAGCGCGGATTTCTTCTCGCTGCAGGACAAGCCGGAAAACGTGCTCGGCGCGGACCTGCTGGGCACCGACCGCGTGATCCTGCGGCCGGGCGAGTCGCGCACGCTGCACTATCGCGGCAACGTCGAGGCCGGCGCGATCGGCGTGGTCGCCGAATACCGCATGCTCGAAAAGAACCGCTGGCGGCTGACGGTGCCGCTGCCGCGTGCGAAGCAGCTCAATCTCTACAAGTTCTGGCAGACGTCGCCGGGCGAACTGAAGCTGTCGATCGCCGTACGCAATGGCGGCATCGCGCTGAACGATGCGAAGGGGCGCCCATGACCGAACCGACGATGTCCGCGACGCCGGTCGCGGCGCTCCGCCAGCGGGTGGTGTGGACCGAGGGGATGTTCCTGCGGCCGCAGCATTTCCAGCAGCTCGAACGGCACTGGGAACGCTACGTCGCGCTGCGCTGCCTGCCGCTGCAGGGCTTCTACTGGGGCTTCGACACGCTGGAGCTCGATCGCGAGCAACTGGCGCTCGGCAAGGTCGCGCTGCGCACCGCATCGGGCGTGATGCGCGACGGCACGCCGTTCGACCTGTCCCATCCGGACGATCTCCCCGAACCGCTCGACGTACCCGCCGACGCAAAGGACCAGCTCGTCGTGCTCGCGCTGCCGCTGTGGCGCGGCGGTGGCGAGGAAGTGTCGTTCGGTGCAGGTGCCGGCGCAGGCAGCGGCAATGCCGCGAACGGCACAAATGGCGCGAATGGCGCGAACAGCGGTGCCGATGTCGCACGCTACGTCGTGCGCGAATACGAAGTGGCCGACGCGAACGCGGTCGCGCTCGGCCCCGCGCTGCTGCAGACGGGCCGCCTGAACGTACGGCTGATGCTGGAGGCCGAACTGACCGGCGACTGGCACGCGCTCGGCATCGCACGGATCGTGGAGCGGCGCACCGATGCGCGGCTGCTCGTCGACGACGGTTACATTCCGCCGCGCCTCGTCGCGCAGCACGACGCCGTGCTGCTGGCCTATGCGCGCGAGTTGCACGGGTTGCTCACGCAACGCAGCGAAGCGCTCGCGGAGCGGTTGTCGGAGCCCGGGCGCGGCGGCGTGTCGGAAGTCGCGGATTTCCTGCTGCTGCAGCTCGTGAACCGCTATCTCGCGCTGACCTGGCATGCGCAGCAGCATGTGTCGACGCATCCGGAGGCGCTGTTCTGCGACTGGCTGAAGCTCGCGTGCGACCTGAGCACGTTCACGGCGGCCGGCCGGCGCCCGCAGTCGCTCGCAGTCTACGTGCACGACGACCTGCGCACGAGCTTCGCGGAGCTGATGACCGAGCTGCGCCGGTCGCTGTCGACGGTGCTCGAGCAGAACGCGATCCAGATCGAGCTGCGCGATGCGGGCAACGGCATCCGCGTCGCGACGCTGGCCGACCCGGCGCTGCGCGACACGGCCGGCTTCGTGCTCGCGGTGCGCGCGGACGTGCCGGCCGACAGCCTGCGTGCACGGTTTCCCGCGCAGGCGAAGCTCGGGCCGGTCGAGCGGATCCGTGATCTCGTGCAGTTGCAGCTGCCGGGCATCACGATGCGCCAGCTACCGGTCA
>NZ_JAAGPB010000421.1:0-7545 GCF_017104585.1 Burkholderia sp. Ac-20392 | reverse complement strand
GCCGGGCGTGCCCGATGTGTCGCGATTTCCGGCGCGCGTGTGGACGCGGCTGCACAACAAGTACTGGCGGCGGCTGCGCCCCGACCTGCTGACCTACGCGCCGGGCGGCGGGCTCGCGCTGCTGCGCGAGGCGCTGGCCGACTACCTGCGCACGTCGCGCTCGGTGCGCTGCACGCCCGAGCAGATCGTGATCACGACCGGCATCCACCAGTCGATCGACCTCGCGGTGCGGCTGCTGACCGATCCGGGTGACGCGATCTGGACCGAAGACCCATGCTATTGGGGCGTGCGCAGCGTGCTGAACGTGTCGGGGCTGACGACACGGCCGATCCCGGTCGACGACGAGGGCATCGCGCCGTCGGCCGCCGATCTCGCCGAACCGCCGAAGCTGATGCTCGTCACGCCGTCGCACCAGTATCCGCTCGGGATGGTGATGAGCCTCGCGCGGCGCCGAATGCTGCTCGAATATGCGCGCCAGCACGGCTGCTGGATCATCGAGGACGACTACGACAGCGAATTCCGCTACGGCAGCCGGCCGCTCGCGTCGCTGCAGGGCCTCGATACGTCCGGGCAGGTGATCTATGTCGGCAGCTTCGGCAAGACGCTGTTCCCCGGGTTGCGGGTCGGTTACCTGGTTGCGCCCGAGCCGCTCGCGGAAAGTTTCGCGACCGCGAGCGCCGAGCTGTATCGCGAAGGGCAGTTGCTGCAGCAGGCCGTGCTGGCCGAGTTCATCGCGGAAGGGCACTTCGTGTCGCATATCCGCAAGATGCGCACGCTGTACGGGCAGCGCCGCGAAGTGCTGCTCGACGCGGTCGCGCAACGCTACGGCAACACGCTGCACGCGCTCGGCAGCGATGCGGGGCTGCATCTGGTCACGCAGTTGCCGGAAGGCGTCGACGATCGCGCGGTCGCGCAGGCCGCGCTCGAGCGCAATATCGTCGTGCGACCGTTGTCCGGGTATTACGCGGACCGCGAACGGGCGGCGTCGGGGTTGCTGCTCGGCTATGCGTGCGTGCCGGAGGACGAGATCGCGACCGCGTTCGCGACGCTCGCCGAGGCGATCGACGAGCGGGCGTTCGGCAACGCGGTCGAGCTGGCTTGAGCGACGCTTCCGGTCACGGCATCGCGTCGCGATGTCCGCCGCCGTCGTCGAAACCGGACGGCGTCATGCGCTCTCGGCGGCCGAGCGCGCATGCGCGTCCTGCGGACCCTGCCGCGAACCTCAATACCCGATCCACACCGCGAACGTCAGCACGACGCACGACAGCGCGAGCAGCGTCAGGAACAGCGGCAGCACGAAGCGGATCCACGCACCGAAATCGACACGTGCGGTAGCCAGATACGCGAGCAGCATCCCGGACGTCGGCGTGACGAGGTTCGTCAGTCCACCGCCGAGCACGAACGCGAGCACCGACGTCTGGCCGCTCACGCCTGAGAGCTGCGCGATCGGCCCGATGATCGGCATGCTGACCGCGGCCTTGCCCGACACCGACGGAATGAACACGTCGAGCACCATCTGCACGCCCATCAGACCGTTCGCGACCCAGACCGGCGATTGCCCGTCCGCGAGCCGCGTGAAGAAGTTGATCAGCGTGTCGAGCACGAGGCTGTTCTGCAGCAGCAGCTCGACGGAAGCGGCGAGCCCCATCAGCAGCGCGGCGAGCATCATGTTCTTCATCCCGTCGACGAACGCGTCGGCCGCGCTGCGCGAATCGAGCCGGCCGATGATGGCCGTCGCAATGCTCACGGCCGTATAGAACGCCGCCAGCTCGACGTTGCCCCACTTCAGTTCACGCGTGCCGTAGATCAGCATCGCGACGGCCGCTGCGAACACGGCCAGCGTCGCCTTGTGGCGCAGCGACAGCTTCGCGGCCGCGTGCGTGGCATGGCCCGCGGCGGTCTGCCCGGCTCGATAGCCGGTGTTGCGCACGTAGCGCAGCAGGTACAGGATGCCGATCGTCAGGAAGACGATGAACACGGCCGCGCGCAGCGCGACGCCGCTGAACAGCGGCACGCCGACCAGCGGCTGCGCGACGGCGAGCGCGAGCGGGTTCGTGACCGACGCGATATAGCCGATCTTCGCGGCGAGCGCGACGAGTGCGACTGCGAACAGGTCGGAGAGGCCCAGGCGCCGCGCGATCACGACCACCATCGGAATGATCACGAGGTACTCGGAGATGAAGCCGAGCAGCGTGCTGCCTAGCCCGATCAGGATCATCAGCATCGGTGTCAGCAGGTACGCGTTGTTGCCGGTGAGCTGCAGCAGCCGGTCGATGCCGGCATCGACCACGCCCGTGCGGCGCATCACGCCGAACATCCCGCCGACGAACATCACCATCACGATCAGCGGCGCATTCTTCAACAGCCCTTGCGGTACCGCGACGAACGCGGAGACGAGGCTGGCCGGCAGCGCCTGCGCGGACGTGCTGTGGCTGACGGCCGGCGCGACGAGCGTGGAAAGGGCGGTGGTCTTCGGCACCACGTGATAGGTGCCCGGCACGACGAGCCGGCCGTTGCGCGCGAACTGGCCCGAGTCGACGACCCACGTGAGCGCGATCGCCGCGGCGAGCACCCACAGCATCATCACGACGGGGTGCAGCATCTTGCCGTGCGGATGCGGCTTGTGACCGGCGAGCGCCGCCGGATCGTCGGCCGCGAGTGCGGGCGTGTCGGCGCCGTGCGCGCCGGCCGGGTTCGGGGAAGAGGCGGACATCGGATCCTCGTCGAAGAAGAAGCGGGCCGTCAGGCCGGTTGCAGCGCGGCGCGCGCCGGGACGTAGCCGAGTTCGGCGGAAATGGCGAGGCTGCACGCCTGCAGGCGTTCGAGATAGTCGGGAATGTCGGCGTGGCTCACGCGCACCTCGGGCCCCGTCACGCTGACGGAGGCGACCGTCGCGCCCGTCAGGTCGCGCACCGGCACCGCGATCCCGACCGCGCCGGGCGTCACCTCGCCGCTGCTCACCGCGTAGCCCTTGCGCGCGACCGCGTCGAGTTCGCCGGCGAGCTGCGCCGGATCGTCGGCCTGCCCGTTTCGGCGCAGTTTCGCGAGATATTCGTCGCGCACCGGGTCGGGCGCGAATGCGAGCAGCACCTTGCCCGATGCGCCGAAATTGATCGGCCGGCGATTGCCGACCGCGCCGACGGTGCGCACCGTGTGCGTCGTTTCGCAACGCGCGACGCACACCGATTCGAGCCCTTCGCGTACACGCAGCACGATGGTCTCGTTGATTGCCTGGTTGAGCGCGAGCATGTGCCGGTGCGCGGCGCGCACGAGCGCGTTCTGCTGCGATGCGGCCACGCCGATCACGAATGCCTGCGGGCCGAGCGCATAGGTGGACGTGCGCGGGTCCTGCACGACGAAGCGGTGCAGTTCGAGCGTGCACAGCATCCGGTACGTGCGCGACTTGTTGATGCCGAGCTGCGACGCCAGCTCGGTCACGCCGAGGTTCGGGTGCTCGGCCACGTAGGTCAGCAGCTTCAGCGCGCTGTCGACGGCGTCGACGATGTAGGTCGTCATGCGGGGTCTCCCTGCGGCGCGATGCGCGCGCGGACGTAATCGGCGAGCGCGTCCAGATACGCGTCGACCGAGCGCTTCAGCGTGGCGAAGCCCGCGTGTTTCGCGAATGCGGCCTCGTCCATGTACAGCGCGCGGTTGAATTCGATCTGGATGCTGTGGCGCTGCCGTGCAGGATCGGCGAGCGCGGTCAGCAGGTCGCCGCCCTGGTACGGGTCGTTGACCTGCACGCGATAGCCGGCGCGTGCGAACCACTGCGCGGTCCACGCGGTGAACGCCGGATCGGCGGTCGTGCCGCGCCGGTCGCTGACAACGACGTCCGGCCGCAATTCACCTGCGTCGACGTTCATCGCGTTGCCGCGCGACTTCATCGAATGGCAGTCGATGTGCCACAGCGCGCCGTGCGCGGCATGGAGCGGCTCGGCGATGCCGGCGAGCGCGCGGCGGTACGGCAGGTAATACGCATCGATCCGGTTGCGTACTTCCGCGAGCGACAGCTTGCGGTCGTACAGCGGCACGCCGGGCAGCGCGTCGCGCCGGATCAGCCCCATTCCGCGCTGCGTGTACGGCTGTGGCGACAGCGGCTCGGGCCACGGTTCGGCGAGCAGGGTCTCGTCGATGTCGGTTTCCGCGCGGTTCGGATCGATGTACGCGCGCGGAAAGGTCGCGCCGAGCAGCGTGCCGCCGCGTGCGACGGCGCCGGCCCACAGTTCGTCGATGTATGCGTCCCACGTGGTGCGGATCGCATCGTCGGGTGCGACGGTGGCGAAGTCCGGCGGATACGCGATGCCGCTGTGCGGCGAGTCGACGACGATCGGCAGGGCCGGCACCGTTGGCGTCGCGACGAAATAGGCAGGCGATGCGCCGGCAGTCGCGTTGTTGCAATTAAACGTCAGCATGGGGATCAGGTTCTTTACCTAGTTTCTCGAGGCGTCTCGTTCGTTTGTTTTAATCATTAAAACAGCGTATCAATATTTCACAACGGCTGAAAATCGCGGTCAAGGGCTTTTTGCGATATCGGGATTGCGCGTCGCGATCGGGCTGAAAGTACCGTGGTTATTGGGCTTGTTTCATTCTTCGAAACGCCTGGTGGTTCAAGGGTATTGGGCTCCCGCGTGCGATTTTTGGCATCGCTTGACGCTTCAAATCCACAAAATCGACAATTAATAAGACGATGTTTTATTCAATAAAACACGTGTCGAGCGAATTAAATCGCTCCCCATATTCAATCGATAAAAGGGGTCGGAGATGAAGCGAAAAGGGATGGCAGTTGCGCTGGCGGGTATCGCAACGGCGGCGGGTGCGATGCACGCGCACGCACAGTCGAGCGTGACGCTGTACGGCGTGGTCGATTCGGGGATCACGTACACGAACAACCAGAACGGTCACGCCGCGTGGCAGGCGACCGGCGGCAACGAGCAGGGCACGCGCTTCGGGCTGCTCGGCAAGGAAGACCTCGGCGGCGGCACGCGTGCGGTGTTCCGGCTCGAGAACGGCTTCAACATCGAGTCAGGTGCGGCGAGCCAGGGCGGCCGGCTGTTCGGGCGCCGCGCGTACGTCGGGCTGGAGAACGACCGCTGGGGCACGCTGACGATGGGCCGCCAGTACAACGCGGCGCAGGAAGTGCTGGAGCCGCTGCAGATCGGCGCGACCACCGCGCTCACGCAGTACGCGCTGCATCCGTTCGACACCGACGACCTGAACAACACGTTCCGCACCAACAACTCGGTGCAGTACCAGACGCCGACGTGGTACGGGCTGCGCGCGGTCGGCCTGTACGGTTTCTCGAATTCGACGTCGTTCGCGCAAAACCGCGTGTGGAGCCTTGGCACGAGCTACGAGAACGGGCCGCTGCAACTCGGTGCGGCCTACGTGCGCGTCGATCATCCGGCCATCGATACGACCGGCGCGGCGGCATCCGACAACTACTACACGTTCATCAAGGGCGTGACGCGCCAGCAGATCTGGGGCGCGGGCGGCGCGTATGCGTGGGGCGCCGCGACGTTCGGCCTGCTGTACACGAGCTCGCTGTTCAACCTGCAGACGGGCGGCGCGATGCGCTTCAACAACTACGAGGGCAGTGTGCGCTACCTGATGACGCCCGCGCTGCAGTTTGCACTCGGCGAAACCTATACGCAGGTGCTCGCGTCGCAGGGGCCGAAGCCGAGCTCGCATTACCTGCAGACGAGCGTCGGCGCGCAGTATTTCCTGTCGAAGCGGACTGATGTCTACGTGAATGCGTTCTACCAGCGCGCGTCGTCGAACGCGGTGGCCGCGATCGAAGGGATCTCGAATCCGTCGAGCACACGCACGCAGATCGTCGCGGTGACGGGCATCCGCCACAAGTTCTGACGCGGCGGCAGGCCGCGGGCGCGCGCTTTCCGCTTACAGCCGGATCAGCGCCGCGCCCGCGACCACCAGCGCGCACGCGGCGAGCCGCTGCGCGCCGGGCCGCTCGCGCATCACGAGCCAGCCGATCGCGACCGCGAAGATCGAGCTCGTTTCGCGCAGCGCCGACACCGTCCCGACCGGCAAGTACCGGTACGCGAGGATCACGATGCCGTAAGCGGCGAGCGAGATCGTGCCGGCGATCGCGCCCTGCGTGAGTGCCGTGCGCGAGCCGAGCACCGCGCGCGGGCCGCCACGCACCGCACAGACCAGCACGAACTGCGGCACGCTCCACAGCACGTACACCCACGCGATGTAGCCGAGCGCACTGCCCGACACGCGCGAGCCGATGCCGTCGCAGATCGAATACGCGGCGATGAACACGCCCGTAAGCAGCGCAAACGGCACGCCTTCGCCGGAGAACCGGAAGCCGCGCCGCAGCGCGAGCGACATGATGCCGAACGACACGAGCGCGATGCCTGCGAAGCCGAACGGCGTCGGTTGTTCGTGGAGGAATACGAGTGCCAGCATCGACACGAGCAGCGGCGAGATGCCGCGCGCGATCGGATAGATCTGCCCGAATTCGCCGCTGCGGTACGCGCGCGCCAGCGTGAAGCAGTACGCAACCTCGAGCACGGCCGACCCGGCGATGTACGGCCACGCGGCGGGCGCCGGCGCGGGCAGCAGCGCGGCGCCGGCGACACCGAACACGAAATACGGCAGCGACATCGTGCCGAGCTGGACGAGCCGGTCTTCGCTGACGTGGAGGAAGGCATTCCAGATCGCGTGAAGCAACGCGGAGCACAGCACGAGGCCGATGAAGAGGTGATCCATGAACGAAGGGGCGGACAGAGGCGGGAGCGGAGGGGGGCGCCGTCATTATGTGGGTATCGGGCGCACTCGCATGGAATTGTCGATAATGTAGTGTTGTTATTCACCGGATCCCGACCATGACCGAAGCCACCCAAGCCCAGCCTGCCGTTCCGCGCCTCACGAGCCTGTCGCATGGCGGCGGCTGCGGCTGCAAGATTGCGCCGGGCGTGCTGTCCGAGTTGCTGAAGCGCGCGACGCCGCCCGCGCTGTTCCCGGACCTGCTGGTCGGCACCGAGACGTCCGACGACGCGGCCGTCTACCGCCTCAACGACGAGCAGGCGATCGTCGCGACCACCGACTTCTTCATGCCGATCGTCGACGATCCGTTCGACTTCGGCCGCATCGCCGCGACCAACGCGCTGTCCGACGTCTATGCGATGGGCGGCAAGCCGATCCTCGCGCTCGCGCTGGTCGGCATGCCGATCAACGTGCTGCCGCACGAAACGATCGCGGCTGTGCTGCGCGGCGGCGAATCGGTGTGTGCGGACGCCGGCATCCCGGTCGCGGGCGGCCACTCGATCGATTCGGTCGAGCCGATCTACGGGCTCGCGGCGATCGGCGTCGTGCATCCGTCGCGCGTGAAGCGCAATGCGGCCGCGCGTGCGGGCGACGTGCTCGTGCTCGGCAAGCCGCTCGGCGTCGGCGTGTTGTCCGCCGCGCTGAAAAAGAACCAGCTCGATGCCGCCGGTTACGCGCAGATGGTCGCGACGACCACCAAGCTGAACCGGCCGGGCGCCGAACTCGCCGTGCTGCCGGGCGTGCATGCGCTGG
>NZ_JAAGPB010000420.1:0-7664 GCF_017104585.1 Burkholderia sp. Ac-20392 | reverse complement strand
CCGATGCCGCGAAGCGGCCGAGCGCGCCGATGATGCCGTCCGGACTCGCCGGCCTCGCGACCGCGGCCGGTGCGGAAAGCGTGTCGGGTGTACTCATGCCGGTACTCCGTCGCGCCGCAGATGGCTCGCAAGCGCGAGCGTCACGCGTGCGTTCGCGATCAGCGGCGGCGCCACCACGCGGCCGTCGGGCAGCACGAACACCGACGATTCGCCGTCCGCCGCATCGACTGCCTCCAGCACGCGCTCGGCCGCGCGGATTTCTTCGTCGGTCGGCGTGAATACCGCGTTGATGACCGGAACCTGCGACGGATGAATCGCGAAGCGGCCGACGAACCCCATCGATTTCGCGCGCAACGTCGATTCCTTCAGACCGTCGAGATCGTTCAGCGTGTGATAAACCGTCTGAATCGGCCCGTTCAGCCCCGCCGCGCGCGACACCACCACGCAGCGCGCGCGACACACTTCGAGCGTGAAGTTGTCGACGCCGATCCGCAGGTCGGCGCGCAGGTCGCTTTCGCCGAGCCCGATCCGTTCCAGCCGGGGCGACGCGGTCGCGAGCGGGTAAGCCGTCTCCACGCCATACGCCGATTCGATCAGGATCTGGATCCCCGCTTCACTGCCGAGCGCGTCGAGCCAGCCCGCGACTTCCTGGATATGCGCGGGAAAATCGCACTTCGGCAGGCGTAGCGCTTGCAGCGCGGGCAGTGCGATCGCCTCGACGTCGTCGCGGCACCACGGACTCCCGATCGGGTTGACGCGCACGTAGGTCGGCTTCGGCGGGCCGCCCGCGAGAATCGCGGCGGCGGCCTTGCGGGCGTCGACCTTGTGGCTCGCCGGCACGGCGTCCTCGAGATCCAGCACGATCGCGTCGGCCTCGCTCGCGTAGGCCTTCTCGACCACCTGCGTCTTGTGCGCAGGCACGTACAGATAGCTGCGGTAGGATGCGCTCTGTTTCAAATCACACCTCGTTCGGTCAGGTCGGCCAGGTCCTGCGGTTCCAGTCCCAATGCGCCGAATACTTCATCGTTGTGCTCCCCGCGCGACGGCCCGCCCCAGCGGATCGCGCCGGGGGTGTCGGACAGACGGAACGGCACGTTGTGCGTGCGGAACGTGCCGAGTTCGGCGTCGGGTATCGTGACGACCGAGCCGAGCGCCGCATACTGCGGATCGTCCAGCACGTCGGCCACGTCGTAGATCGGCGCGACGGCCGCCTCCGCGCGCTCGAACTCGTCGAGCACCTCGGCGCGCGTGCGCTGCCCGATCCAGCCGCCCACCGCCGCATCCAGTTCATCTGCGTGCTTCGCGCGCTCGACGCCGTTCGCGAACCACGGCTGGTCGATCAGGTCGGCACGGCCGACGAGCCGCATCACGCGCTCCGCGATGCTGTGCGCCGACGTCGACAGCGCGACCCACTTGTCGTCCGACGTCCGATACACGCCGCGCGGTGAATTGTTCGGCGAACGGTTGCCGGTGCGCTCCGGCACGCGCCCCGTCTGGTCGTAGCTCGCGACTTGCGCGCCCATTGCCGCGAGCATCGTCTCGATGATCGCGAGATCGACCACTTGCCCGCGTCCGGTGCGATCGCGCGCCTTCAGCGCCGTCATGATCGCGAAGGCGGCGGTCAGCCCCGCCACCGTGTCCGCCAGCGGGAACGACGGCAGCAGCGGCGGCCCGTCCGCCTCGCCGGTGGCCGCCGCCAGCCCGCTCATCGCCTCCGCGAGCGTGCCGAAACCGGGGCGGCGCGCATACGGGCCGAACTGGCCGAAGCCGGTGACCCGGACGAGCACGAGCCGCGGATTGATCGCGGACAGCACGTCGTAGCCGAGCCCCCAGCGCTCCAGCGTGCCGGGCCGGAAATTCTCGACCACCACGTCGGCCTGCGCGGCCAGCTCGCGAAAGATCCGCTGGCCGTCGGGCGCGCCGAGATTCAGCGTGACCGCCCGCTTGTTGCGCGCGACCACCTTCCACCACAACGGCACGTCATCGCGGCGCGCGCCGTACTTGCGCGCCGGATCGCCCGTCGGATGTTCCACCTTGATCACGTCGGCGCCGTAGTCGGCGAGCATCGTCGCCGCGAGCGGGCCGGCGAACAGCGTCGCGGCGTCGATCACGCGAATGCCGCCGAGCGGCGCACGGCTGGAGCGGTCCGACGCCGTGTCGGCGTCGACCTCCCCGGTTTCCACAGAGGCCATGACGTTCTCCTGCGAGATAGATTGCATGGCGCGCCGCGCATCACTATCGTCTGCACACCTAAGCATCATGCGACGATACATGCACGACGCGCGCCCCGCGGCTTAGACCGCGTTGATCCGATAGATCGGGAAATATGTCTCGATCTTCCCGTTCAGGTAATCGGACGCCAGCTTCGGCACGTCGTCGAAATCGAAGATTTCGGTCGGTTCCTGGCCGATCCAGCCGGTCGATTCCTGGAAGTCGCGGATCGTGATGCTGTCGTCGTAGCGCCACGCGTGCGTGTGAATGTGCAGGCGGCGGTTGATGCACTCCGTCGCGCGCAGGTTCCACAGGCGCATCCCGGTTTTCCAGCCGACCGTCGCGACGATGCCGGTGCGGCCCGTCACGCGCATCGTCGCCCGATACAGCGCGCCGCCGAGATTGTCGAGGAAGATCGCGACGCCACGGCCGCCGCTCAGTTCGGCGATCGTCTCGGCGAAGACGCGCTCCGATTCGCGGTAGCGTGCCTGATATTCCGGATCGGCCCGGTAGCGCGCCTCGTCATACGCGAGATCCGGAAACTTGCGGCGATCGACCGGCGTGATGCCGAGCTTCGCGAGCTCCTCGAGGCGGCGATCGTTGCTCGCGGTCATCGCGACGCGAAAACCTTCGCGCTTCGCGAGCTGCAGCTCGGCAAGCGTCGTGCCGCCGCCCCAGCCGAACACCAGGTTGTCGGCCGGATCGACGTCCGGCAATTGCGAACGCCAGCACGCCGACGCGACCTTCCAGTTGTCCCATGCGGTGAAGTAGCGGCCGTAGGTCGCCCATTGCAGCAGCGAGTGACGGCTGTCGGTCGGCACCGGCACCAGGTTGTCGGCGCGCATCTTGGTGCGCTGCGCCATCACGCCGATCGTGCCCGGCGCGTCGTACGCGTAGACGAGCTCGGCGAACCCGTATTCGTCGCGCTTGCCGAACGGCATCACCATGCAGATCTCGCCGTCCTTCAACGCACCGACTGCGCTGCCGCGCTCCAGGACGCGCACCAGCGCGCCGTTACCCAGCACGATCTTGTCCTCGCGGCGCTGGCGGCAGATGTCGACCGGATTGCGCGACAGCGCATGGTCGAGGTTCGCTTCCCAAGATCCGTACAGCGGCTCGACGAGCACCTCGTCGGCTTCGAGACTGGAAAATTCGAAGGTTTCGCGGCGCAGCTCGCCCGCAACGGGCGGCTGCTGTCGGGTCGGTTCCGGTCCCGCGTAGAGAACCCATGCATCGGTCTTGATCATCGCCATTCCTCGGTAAACGATTGATGTTTGCAAAAGCGCGCCGAACGATTCGCCGGCTTCAGCGCGACTGAGCCTGCTCCAGTGCCGCCTCCACGTCTGCCGCCGCCGCGACCTGCCCGAGCTTCGGGAAGATCTGGGTCAGCGCGAACGTCTGCGCATCGGCCGACGAGGTGCTGACCGCGTCGCTCACGATGACGACGTTGTAGTTGTTTTCGTATGCCTGGCGCGCCGTCGATTCGACGCCGATGTTGGTCGCGATGCCCGTCAGCACGATGTCGGTGATGCCGCGGCGGCGCAGCTGCACATCCAGGTCGGTGCCGGTGAACGCGCCCCACTGATGCTTCGTCACGACGATGTCGGACGGCTGCACGCCGAGCGCCGGCGCGAACGCGCTCCATTCGGGATCCAGATTCGGCGGCGACGACGGCGCATCCGTCTTCACCTTCAGCGCGACGCCGCCGTCCGGCTGGTAGCTCGTGTGCACGTAGATGACGGGCAGCCCCAGCGCGCGGAAAGCCGCCGCCAGCTCGACCGTCTTCGCGACCACCTGTGCGCCGGTATAGGGCGTGACCGGCAGCGAGACGATGCCGTTCTGCAGATCGATGGCGACGAGCGCGGCGGTGCGATTGAGCGTCGGAATGGACATGTAAAACCCTCACTTTTGTTGTGGAACGGAAGAAACGGCGCCATCGAGGTGCCGGCTCGATACCGCATTGAGCAACAGCAGCACGCTGATGACCGCCAGGACGACGGCAAGCTCGCGCAGGCCGTGATCGCTCGCCGGATGGCCGAGCGCGAGACCGACGAGCGCGAACGACAGGCTGCCGCCGACGTACTGCGCGGTGCGGTACAGCCCCGAGGCCGTGCCGATCCGGTCGTGCGGCGTGCTCTGGTAGAGCGTGGCCTGATTGCCGAGATTGTTGAAACCGTTAGGAATACCGAACACGATGGACAGCAGGACGATCGCCGCGATCGGCAGGCTGCTCGTCATCAGGCTCATCACGACGCTGCCGACGCAGAGCAGCGCGGAGCCGATGACCAGCACCGGGCGCGCGCCGTGCCGGTGCACGATGCGGGTCGCGAGCATCGTCGTGACCGTGCCGATGGCGGCGACCGGCAGCATCACGAGGCCGGCATCGGCGGCCGACAGCCCCCTCGCCTCCTGCAGCCACATCGGCAGCGCGTAAAAGATCGCGTAGAACACGGCATAAGTGCCGACGCAGCGCAGATACGTGCCGAGCAGCGGACGGTTTTCGGCCAGCATGCGAATGTCGATCAGCGGCGCCGCGGCCTGGCGCTCGCGGTGAATCAGCAACGGCACCAGCACGAGCGTCGCGGCCAGCAGCAACCAATCGGGTTCGCGCGACACCGATTGCAGGAACAGCAGCAGGCTCGCAAGCGTCAGCACGAACAGCACGACGCCCGGCAGATCCAGTTCCTTCAGCGTGTCGCGCGCCTGCGCGCCGCGACGGACGGCATCGGCCGGAATCCACAGCCACGCGAACAGGAAGGCGGCCAGCACGATCGGCACGTTGATCCAGAAGATCGCGCGCCAGCCGGCGAACTGTACGAGCGCGCCGCCGAGCGGCGGCCCGAACGCGACGGCCACCTGCGCCGCGATCGAAATCGCGCCGAGGCCGCCCGTCGGCGTCGCGCCGTTCGCGTGCTGCTGCGACCATGCACGAATCATCGCCATGCCGGCCGGATAGGCGGCGGACGTGCCGATGCCGAGCGCGACGCGCGATGCGATCAGCCAGCCGAGCGTCGGCGCGAACGGCGCGAGCGACGACGCGACCAGCACGATCGCAAGACCGAGACAGAAGATCCGCTTCGCCCCGAAGCGATCGGCGAGCCGCCCCATCGTCGGCTGGCCGGCGGCCGTCGCGAGATAGAGGCCCGACACGAGCCACAGCGTATCGATGCGTTCCTGCGCGGCGCCGTGCGGCGCGAAGGCCTGCTGGATGCTGACGAGCGCGACAGCGATCATCGACGAGTTCAGCGCGTTGAGCAGCGTGCCGAGCACGATCGGCCCCACCAGCTTCGCCGGCAGGCGCAGACCTGCGTTGCGTCGGTCGTCGCCGTCTTCAGGCGGGCCGCCGGCGGCTGGACGTCCCGCGTGCCTGGATCGATCGTGAGTCGTGTTCATGGCGCCTTCGCAAGAGGGATGGGCATCGGTCGATGAATTTCGAACGTGCGTTCACCATACCGCCCGGCGCGCCGCGGATGAAATGGATTGTTGCGATGCACACATTCGCAACTTGAATGGGTGGCTTGCGCGTGACGCATCGACCCGGCACCCGCCGAGACGGCGGCGCGGCACGAGAAACGCCCGTCAGCCTTGCGCGACGGGCGATCGAGGAGAATTCGGGGGGATGGGTCCGGTCACGTGCGGCGAGCTGCATGCACCGTGGCCGCGCGTGCCGCATGACAGTTTTATGCGGCGGTGCGATGCGGGATCAGAGGGCGGCCTCTACAGGAATCGCAGGCATGCCGCATTCACGCATCGCATGTCGTGGGCCGCACGGCATTCGGCGGCACGCTGCGTGATCTGCCGAAGCAGACTCACCGCAGCGTCCGCGGGATTGCGCCGCCCCTGCTGCCGGCGCGGCGTGATCCGGTCAGTTCAACCCGCCGCTCACGACGAGATGCTCGCCGGTCATCCAGCGTGCGTCGTCCGATGCGAGGAACACGGCGACCGACGCGATGTCGTCCGGTTCGCCGAGACGGCCGAGCGGCGTCTCGCTGCGCACCTGCTTGTCGAGGTCGGAACCGATGATGCCCGCGCTGTGCGTGCCTTCGGTCACGATCATCCCCGGGTTGATCGCGTTCACGCGAATCTTGCGCGGGCCGAGTTCGAGCGCGAGCACGCCGGTGATCGCGTCGACCGCGCCCTTGGTGCCGCTGTAGACGGCGCTCGCGGGCGGCGTGATGCTGGTCACCACCGAGCTGATGTTGACGATGCTCGCGCCTTCGCCGAGATGCTTGACGGCCGCCTGGGTCATCAGCAGCACGCCGAACACGTTCGTGTCGAACTGGCGGCGGTAATGTTCTTCCGTGATCGCCTCTATCGCGCCGAATTCGTACACGCCGGAATTGTTGACGAGCACGTCGAGACGGCCATACGACTCGATCGCCGTATCGACGATGCGCTGCGCGTCGGCTGCCTTCGACACGTCGCCACCCACCGCGACCGCGCGGCCACCGGCTTCGACGATCGCGCTGACGACCGCGTCGGCGCCCGCCTTGCTGCTCGCGTAGTTGACGACGACCGACGCGCCTTCCGCGGCCAGCGCCTTCGCGATCGCCGCGCCGATGCCCTTCGATCCGCCCGTGACGATCGCTACCTTGTTTGCCAGCTTGCTCATGATCTCATTCCTCAGTCAGAAGACTCTCGATGGATGGTGCCGGTTGCCGGGTTGTTGCGCCGATGCGCAACCGGTATGGCTGGCAATTTACTGTGCGGTGCGGCAGCGATAAAGCGGCTCGACACGAATTGACTGGCGGAGTTTTCCGAACAATCGCGCGCGCGCCGTCAGCCGGCGCTCAGCCATGCGTTCGCGACCTCGCCACCCAGGCCGTCGAGTGCGCCGTCGTAGACGATCCGTCCGCGCCCCATGACCGCGACGCGCCGCGCGAGCCTTGGCGCGAACTGCAGCCGCTGCTCAATCAGCACGATCGCGACGCCGTCGGCCTGCAGCGCCTTCAGCAACTGGTTGGTGGTCTGCCGCGTCAGCGACAGCATCGCCGCGAGCTTTTCCTGCGACAGCCGGATATGGGTGCGGCCGGCGCTGATCCCGCCGTAGCCGTCGGCGATCATCAGCAGGCGGGCGGCAAGCCGCTGCGCAGCCGGCATCACGCTCATCGATTCGACGGTCAGGAAGCTCAGGCGCAGCTTCTGCGCCATCAGCAGCGCGAATTGCCGCCAGTATTGCGGCGTTGCGTCGAGGATCGCGAGCAGTGCGGCCTGCGGGACGTGCAGCAGCAGCGCGTCGTCGAGTGCGATCGCGTCGTGCGTGCGCGGCTGGCCGTCGAACAGCGCGATTTCGCCGAACCAGGTGACGGGCTCGGCGACCGTCAGCAGCGCTTCCTTGCCCTGCGGATCGACCGCACCTATGGTGAGTGAACCGGCCAGCACCGCGTACAGCCCGCACGGCGGGTCGCCGCGCCGGAACAGCGCATGGCCGGCCGGCAGCCGGCGCAGCGCCA
>NZ_JAAGPB010000419.1:0-7578 GCF_017104585.1 Burkholderia sp. Ac-20392 | reverse complement strand
CGCAACGCGCCGCAGCGTCAAGACGAACAGCGCGCCGCCCGACGGCGCGTTGCGCGCGGTGAGCGCCCCGCCCGCGTCGCTCGCGATCGACGACGAGATCGCGAGGCCCAGCCCGAGCCCGCGCCCCATTTCCTTGGTCGTGAAGAACGGCTCGAACAGGCGCGGCAGCAGGTCGGGCGCAATGCCGCAGCCGTTGTCGCGCACCTCGACGGCGAGCGTCGCCGCCGACACCGCGATCGTCACCTCGATCGCCGGCGCCGCCACCCCGACGACCGCATCGAGCGCGTTGCCGAGCAGGTTGATCAGCACCTGTTCGAGGCGCAGATCCTCGCAGCGTGCGACGAGCTCGGGATAGTCGCGCGCCAGGTCGAGCGGCGCATCGTGCGCGGGCGACACGGTCGCGTCTTGCAGCCTCAGCGTGAGCGTGACGCCGCGCAGCCGTTCGTCGAGCAGCGACAGCACGCTACGCAGCGCGCGCACGACGAGCGCCTGCTCGTTGCGCGGCTTCGCGCGGCCGACGAACAGCTTCAGCTGGTTCGTGATCTTGCCCATCCGCTCGGTGAGCGCGGCGATCGCCTCGAGGTTTTCCCGCGCGGCCGCCTGCTCGCCGCGGTCGAGCAGCACGCGCGTGTTGTCCGAGAAGCTGCGCAGCGCCGCGAGCGGCTGGTTCAGTTCGTGTGTGATGCCGGCCGCCATCTGGCCGAGCGCGGCGAGCTTGCTCGCCTGGATCAGTTCGTCGTGCGCGGCGCGCAGCTCCTGCTCCGCGCGGATCCGGTCGCCGACTTCCTTCTGCAATTGCTCGTTCGCTTCCGACAGGTCGGCGGTGCGCTCCTCGACGCGCCGGTTCAGCTCCGCGTACGCCTGTTGCAGCAGCGCGCGGCCGCGGATCATTTCCCGCACGCGCGCGCGGCGCATCCGCCAGTAGAACGCGAGCAGCGCAACCGACACGAAGCCGAAGCCCGTGACGATCGTCGCGTTGCGCGCATCGGCATCGACGGGCGCGATCGGTGCGAGCGTGACGAGCAGCCAGTCGGGCTCGCCGATCCGGCGCTTGCTCGCAAGGTAGCGCGGCGCGCGCAGGCCAGGGCCGAGGCGCACGATCTCCGCATCGGGGCCGAGCACCTGCTCGATGCGCAGCGGCAGCGGCGTGACGGGTTGCTGCGCGTACTGGCGCGTCTCGTAGATCGACGCGGCGACGGGGCCCGTCAGCGGGCGCAGCGTGTGGTACTTCCACGCGGGCACCGACGACAGGAACACGACGCCGTGATCGTCCGCGACGACGAGCGGTTCGGACGCATCGGCGCCCTGGAACCATTCGAGGTTGAGCTTCACGACGACGACGCCCGCGATCTTGCCGTCGCGCCACACCGGCTGCGAGATGTAGTAGCCGGGATCGCGCGAGATCGTGCCGATCCCGAAGAAGCGGCCGACCTGGCCGTTCATCGCATCGAGGAAATACGGGCGGAAGCGGTATTCGATCCCGACGAAGCTGTCGGGCGCGCGCCAGTTGCTGGCGGCGACGCACAGGCCGTCCGCGCCGATCACGTAGGTGACGGTCGCGTGCGCGTGTTCGTTGAGGTCTTCGAGATAGCGATTGACGCGCGCGGTGTAGTCGGCGCGCTTCGGCTCGGCGAGCAGGTCCTGCACGTACGGATGGCTGCCGAGCAGATAGGGCAGCGATTCGTAGCGGTCGAGCGTGCTCTTGAGCGCGTTGGTGGTGCGATCGACGCGCACCGCGGCGTTGCGCTGCAACTCGGCAACGCCGCGCCGCCAGGTGATCGTCCACGTCAGCGTGCACGCCGCGGCGAGCGCGGCGGCAAGCACGACGAGAATGAGCAGACGGCGCGTCACGGTCGAGGCTTCCTGGCGATGCGGATCGCCTATTGTGTCATAGGCCTCCGCCTCCCTGCCCTGGCCGCCGCGGGCCGCGCCGCCGGCGGGCGGTGCCGCCGCCTGCTCCTTCATGGCGTCAGACGCCGGCCGTCTCGGTCGTCGTGACCTCGCCGCCACCGTTCAGCGCCTGGCGCAGCTTGTTGCGGTCGAGCTCCTTCTCCCAGGCCGACACGACGACCGTCGCGACGCCGTTGCCGACGATGTTGGTCAGCGCGCGGCACTCGCTCATGAAGCGGTCGATACCGAGGATCAGCACCATGCCCGACAGCGGGATCGTCGGCACGACGGCCAGCGTCGCGGCGAGCGTGATGAAGCCCGCGCCCGTGACGCCGCTCGCGCCCTTCGACGTCAGCATCGCGACGGCCAGCAGCGTGAGCTGCTGCATCCACGTCAGTTCGATGTTGGTCGCCTGCGCGATGAACAGCACGGCCATCGTCATGTAGATGTTGGTGCCGTCGAGGTTGAACGAATAGCCGGTCGGCACGACGAGGCCGACGACCGAACGCGAGCAGCCGGCCTTCTCGAGCTTTTCCATCAGCTGCGGCAGCGCGGCTTCCGACGAGCTCGTGCCGAGCACGATCAGCAGCTCTTCCTTGATGTAGGACACGAAGCGGATGATCGAGAAGCCCGTGACGCGTGCGATCGTGCCGAGCACGACGAGCACGAACACCACCGACGTCAGGTAGAACGTGCCGATCAGCTTGAGCAGCGGCACCAGCGAGCCGACGCCGTACTTGCCGATCGTGAACGCCATCGCGCCGAACGCGCCGATCGGTGCGAGCTTCGTGACGATGTGCACGATGCCGAACAGCACGCGCGTGAGGCCGTCGATGAAGTCGGTGACGACCTTGCCGCGCTCGCCGAGGTGCGCGAGCACGCTGCCGAACAGCAGTGCGATCAGCAGGATCTGCAGGATTTCACCCTGCGCGAACGCATCGACCATCGTGTTCGGGATGATGTGCATCAGGAAGTCGACCGTCGACTGCCCGTGCGCCTTCGCTGCGTACGACGCAACGGCCTTGCCGTCGAGCGTCGCCGGATCGATGTTGAAGCCGACGCCCGGACGCAGGATGTGCGTGGCCGCGAGGCCGAGCACCAGCGCGAAGGTCGACACGATCTCGAAGTACAGCAGCGCCTTGCCGCCGACGCGGCCTACCTTCTTCATGTCCTCCATGCCGGCGATGCCGGTAACGACCGTACAGAAGATGATCGGGCCGATCACCATCTTGATCAGCTTGATGAAGCCGTCGCCGAGCGGCTTCATGTCGGTGGCGAGCGCCGGGTAGTAGTGGCCAAGGATCACGCCGACGATGATGGCGAAGATCACCTGCACATAGAGCACTTTGTAGAAGGGTTTCTTCTTCACGATGGTTCCTGCAGAAGTAGATGAGCCGATTGAAACGGCGTCACGCGCGCGGACGAATGTCAGGGGAATAGCCATTCGCCCGCGCGGCTGCCGTGCCGCAACAAGCGATGCCTCAGGACGTCCGGAGGGGGAGGAAGGCAGTGGTCATCGATTGTCTCCTTGCTTGCTGTAGTAGTTCGGCCGGGGGATGGCCGTGCGCTTTATATTGCAAGGTCGATGCCAGGTTCCCGGAACCCATCAAACCTTTGTTTTCATTGTATTTCTCATAATGCGGCAGGCAAGGAAATCCGGGATTCCGGATTTCCGGAAAATATCCGTCCGGCGATCCGGACGGATGCATCCATTCTTCAGATCAATCAGTGCTGCACGGCGCGGCCGGCCAGCACGCCCGTCTGCGCGTAGAACTCCTGCTGCGCGAAGGCCTCGCGCTCGCGCCGCGCGCGCTCGCCGCGATCCGCAAGCGAGCCGACGACGATCCCGATAAACGCAAGCGGCACCGACACGAGCGCCGGGTTGTCGAGGAACACCGGCGCGTGCGCGTGGTGCAGCACGTCGACCCACACCGACTTCGACAGCACCGTGAGCGTGACCGCCGACACGAGGCCGAGGCCGCCGCCGAGCACCGCGCCGCGCGTCGTCATCCCGCGCCAGAAGATCGACATCGCGAGCACCGGGAAATTGGCGCTCGCGGCCACCGCCGCGACGAGGCCGACCATGAACGCGACGTTCACGTGCTCGAACAGGATCGACAGCCCGATCGCGACCGCCGACAGCGCGATCGTCGCCGCGCGCGAGATGCGCATCTCGACGCGTTCGTCGGGCTTGCCGCGCGCCCACATCTGCGCATACAGGTCGTGCGAGATCGTCGTCGCGCCGGCGAGCGTCAGGCCCGCGACCACCGCGAGGATCGTCGCGAACGTGACGGCCGCGATGAAGCCGTAGAACCAGTTCCCGCCGACCGCCTGCGCGAGCTTCACTGCGACCATGTTCGAGCCGCCGAGCAGGTCGTGCGTCAGGTTGAACGTGCCGTTCGCGCCGAGCTTGAAGAACTCCGGATGCTGCGCGAGCAGCACGATCGCCGAGAAGCCGATCACGAAGGTCAGCAGGTAGAAGTAGCCGATGAAGCCGGTCGCGTAGAGCACCGACTTGCGCGCCTCCTTCGCGTTCGGCACCGTGAAGAAGCGCATCAGGATGTGCGGGAAGCCGGCCGTGCCGAACATCAGCGCGATGCCGAGCGACAGCGCGTTGGCCGGATCGCGGATCAGCTTGCCGGGGCCCATGATCGACAGCGCGCCCGGATGCACGGCCACCGCGCGGCGGAACATCTCGTCGATGCTGAAGCCGAATTCGCCGAGCGCGAGCACGACGAGCAGCGTCGCGCCGCACAGCAGCAGCACGGCCTTGATCACCTGCACCCAGGTGGTCGCGGTCATCCCGCCGAAGAACACGTAGACGACCATCAGCACGCCGACGATCAGCTCGGCCGTGCCGTACGACAGCCCGAACAGCAGCTGGATCAGCTTGCCCGCGCCGACCATCTGCACGACGAGGTACAGCACGACGATGGTCAGCGAATTCGCGGACGTCAGCAGCCGGATCGGCCGCTGCGCGAAGCGGTACGCGACGACGTCGACGAACGTGAACTTGCCGAGGTTGCGCAGCGGCTCGGCGATCAGGAACATCACGAACGGCCAGCCGACCAGAAAGCCGATCGAGTAGATGAGCCCGTCGAAGCCGAACATGAACACCATCCCGGACAGCCCGAGGAACGATGCGGCCGACATGTAGTCGCCCGCGATCGCGAGCCCGTTCTGCAGCCCGGTGATGCCGCCGCCGGCCGTGTAGAAATCGCGCGTCGAGCGTGTGCGCCGTGCGGCCCAGCGCGTGAGCGCGAGCGTCGCGAACACGAACGCGAAGAACATCCCGATCGCGACCGGGTTCAGTTCGACCTTGTCGGGCATCGGGCCCGCGACGGATACCGCATGCGCGGCGGAAGAAACGAGAGCGAAGGGAACAGCAAGCGCGCCGGGCGCGATCGAAGTGCGTCGCATGTCGGCCTCCGTCACGAGCGCTGCAGGATCGCGTCGACGCGGCGGTCGAACGCACGGTTCGCGCGCAGCACGTAGCACGCGGTCAGGCTGATCGCGACCAGGATGATCGCGACGCCGGTGGCGATCCCGACCGTCGTCGTCGCGCCGCGATACAGCGGCGCGGCGAGCACGTGCGGTGCGAGCGCGACGAGCAGGATGAAGCCGTAGTACGTGGCGATCATCAGCGCCGTCAGCGTGAAGCTGAAGCGGCGCCGCGCACGCACGAGCTGCTGGTAGTCACGGCGCGCCGTGACCGATTCGATGACGGAAAGCTCCATGGTGTCTCCTATGTCTCCTCGTCGTATCGCGAGGGTTTTCATCTGGATGGCCGGCGCGTCTACCGATCCGCCCGCGCCGCGGCGGTCAAGAGCGACTTACACGACGCGATCCGCACGCAGCCGCGCGACCTCGTCGGCCGACATCCCGAGCCAGCCGCCGAGCACCGCATCCGTATCGGCGCCGAGCACCGGCGGCGCACCGCGCACCGGCAGCCGCGCGCCGTCGAACCGATACGGCGGCGCAAGCACGTCGACGCCGCCCGCGACCGGATGCGGCTGCCGCGTGACGAGCCCCGCGCTCGTCGCACGTTCCGACTTCAGCGCTTCGTGCAGCCCGAGCACTTCGCCGCACGGAATGCCCGCATCGGCGAGCGCCGCGAGCAACGTCGCGCGCGACCGGCGCGCGAGTTCGCCGCGAATCTCGGGCAACAGCTCGGCGCGGTTTTCCGAACGGCCAAGGTTGGTCTTGTAGCGCGCGTCGGCCGCGAGGTCGGGCCGCTCGATCGCATCGCAGAAGCGTGCGAACTGCGTGTTGTTGCCGACCGTGATCACGAGCGGGCCGTCGGCCGCGTCGAACACGCCATACGGCACGATCGACGGATGCGCGTTGCCGTAGCGCGGCGGGTCCTCGCCCATCAGCAGCGCGTCGAGCCCGTAGTACGCGGTGATCATCAGCCCGCAGTCGAACAGCGCCATCTCGATGCGCCGCCCGCGCCCCGTCGCATGGCGCTCGTACAGCGCGGCGAGGATCGCCTGCGCCGAATACATGCCGGTGAACAGGTCGACCGCCGCGACGCCGAACTTCAGCGGCGGCTGGCCGGCCTCGCCGTTCAGCGCCATCAGCCCGGCCTCGCCCTGCACGACGAGGTCGTAGCCGGGGCGCGCGGCCTCGGCGCCCGAGCGGTCGTAGCCGGAGATCGCGCAGTGCACGAGGCGCGGATTCAGCTCGGCCAGCGCGTCGTAGCCGAGCCCGAGCTTTTCCGCGCCGCCGAACTTGAAGTTGTGAAGCACCACGTCGGCCTGCGCGGCCAGCTCGCGCGCGAGTCGCTGCCCTGCTTCGGTCTGCAGGTCGAGACAGATCGAGCGCTTGCTGCGGTTCACGCTGTTGAAGTAGGTCGTCTCGGTGTCGCCGATCCTCAGGCCCCAGTCGCGCGTGTCGTCGCCGCGCGCCGGATGCTCGACCTTGATCACTTCCGCGCCGAAATCGGCGAGCACCATCGCGCACCACGGGCCCGCGAGCACGCGCGAGAAATCGAGCACCTTCACGCCGGCCAGCGGCAATGCGCGCGATTCGTTCGTCATCCTTGTCTCCTCCATTCGCGTGATTTGCTTTTACTGTTTCGACAGCGCGATGTAGCGCGCGAGATGGTGATCTTCATCACCGAGCTGGTGATCGATCATCACGAGACGCTTCGCGTAGTGCGACAGCGGCAACTCCCACGTCATCCCGATCCCGCCGTGCAACTGGATGCTCTCCTCCGCGACGAGCGTGCCGATCCGGCCGATGCTGGTTTTCGCCGCCGCGAGCGCGCGTTCGCGCACCACGCGCGGCGCATCGAGCTGCGCGGCCGCGTTGATCACGGCCGAGCGCGCCTGCTCGACTTCGAGCAGCAGGTCGGCCATCCGGTGCTGCAGCGCCTGGAAGCTGCCGATCGGCAAGCCGAACTGCTTGCGCGTGCGCAAGTAGTCGAGCGTGTATTCCTTCGCGACGTCCATCGCGCCGAGCGCTTCCGCCGACAGCGCGAGCAGCCCGTAGCCGAGCACGCGTTCGAGCAGCTCGGCGCCGGCTTCACCGTCGTGCGCGCCGAGCGCCGCATCGGCCGGCAGCACGACGCGTTCGAAGCGCACTTCGGCCGCGCGGCCGCCGTCGATCTTCCGGTAGTCGCGCAGCGATACGCCCGGCGCGTCGGCAGGCACGACGAACAGGCCGATGCCGGCCGCATCGTCGTCG
>NZ_JAAGPB010000418.1:0-7647 GCF_017104585.1 Burkholderia sp. Ac-20392 | reverse complement strand
GCGCTCGCGCGGCGCGCGGTGCGCGACTGGGTGCAGGCCGCGCTCGCGAAACGGATGGATCTCGGCTACGAAGGCCCGCCGGACCCACCGGACGACAGGCCGCTCGACGTCGACGGCAATCCGGTGATGCTGCGCGAGATGCTCGGCAACCTGATCGACAACGCGATCCGCTATACGCCGGACGGCGGCCGCATCACGGTGCGCGTGCGCGCCGAGCCCGCGGCGCAGCGCGTGCATCTCGAAGTCGAGGACACCGGGCCGGGCATTCCGGCCGCCGAACGCGAGCGCGTCGTCGAGCGCTTCTACCGGATCCTCGGCCGCGAAGGCGACGGCAGCGGCCTCGGGCTCGCGATCGTGCGCGAGATCGCCACGCAGCACGGCGGCACGCTGACGCTCGACGACCACGTCTATCAGCACGCGCCGCGCCTCGTCGGCACGCTCGTGCGTGTCAGCCTGCCGCTGACCGAAGCGGCCCCGGATTAACCCTGACCCGCACCGCCGCAGCACGCCTCGATTGCATCGAAACCGCCAATTTACCGGAAGTTCAAAGCATTTCGCAGCACGATGAGCGAACAAAATGACCGATTCGTCGCGGGTTAACGTGCAGTCGTTTTGCACGCGCGAGTCAGTCGGCCGTAAGTTTCCGTACCAATAATCCTCGACAGGCCCGCTCACCCAAGGCGGCCACACATCTATATCAAGGGACTTGGAGACGACTCATGGCAACGTTAGGCGGGCAAATTTCGCACGCGCCGATGACGGGCGAAGAGAAGAAGGTGATCTTCGCGTCGTCGCTCGGCACCGTGTTCGAGTGGTACGACTTTTACCTGGCCGGCTCGCTCGCGGCCTACATCAGCAAGAGTTTCTTCTCGGGTGTCAATCCGACCGCCGCCTTCATCTTCACGCTGCTCGGCTTCGCCGCCGGCTTCGCGGTGCGGCCGTTCGGCGCGATCGTGTTCGGCCGCCTCGGCGACCTCGTCGGCCGCAAGCACACGTTCCTCGTGACGATCGTGATCATGGGCCTCTCGACGTTCGTGGTCGGCTTCCTGCCCGGCTACGCGTCGATCGGCATCGCCGCGCCCGTGATCTTCATCGCGATGCGGCTGTTGCAGGGCCTCGCGCTCGGCGGCGAGTACGGCGGTGCGGCGACCTACGTCGCCGAGCATGCGCCGGCCAACCGTCGCGGCTTCTATACCGCGTGGATCCAGACGACCGCGACGCTGGGCCTGTTCCTGTCACTGCTCGTGATCCTCGGCATCCGCACGCTCATCGGCGAGGAAGCGTTCGGCAACTGGGGCTGGCGCGTGCCGTTCATCGCGTCGATCCTGCTGCTCGCGGTGTCGGTGTGGATCCGGATGCAGCTGAACGAGTCGCCGGTGTTCCTGCGCATCAAGGCGGAAGGCAAGACGTCGAAGGCGCCGCTGACCGAAGCGTTCGGCCAATGGAAGAACCTGAAGATCGTGATCCTCGCGCTCGTCGGCCTGACCGCCGGCCAGGCCGTCGTGTGGTACACGGGCCAGTTCTACGCGCTGTTCTTCCTCACGCAGACGCTGAAGGTGGACGGGGCGAGCGCAAACATCCTGATCGCGATCGCGCTCCTGATCGGCACGCCGTTCTTCCTGTTCTTCGGTTCGCTGTCGGACAAGATCGGTCGCAAGCCGATCATCCTCGCGGGCTGCCTGATCGCGGCGCTGACCTACTTCCCGCTGTTCAAGGCGCTCACGCACTACGCGAACCCGCAGCTCGAACTCGCGACGCAGAAGGCGCCGATCACGGTCATCGCCGATCCGGCCGCCTGCTCGTTCCAGTTCAACCCGGTGGGCACGTCGAAGTTCACGAACTCGTGCGACGTCGCGAAGAGCGCGCTCGCGAAGGCCGGCCTGAACTACGAGAACGTCGCGGCACCAGCTGGCGCGACGGCCCAGATCAAGGTCGGCGACACGGTGGTCCCGGCCTATGAAGGCAAGGCGGCCGACGCGAAGGCGCAGGGTGCGGCGTTCGACAAGACGCTCGCGTCGACGCTGAAGGCGGCCGGCTACCCGGCAAAGGCGGACCCGGCACAGCTCAACTGGCCGATGACGATCGTGATCCTGACGATCCTCGTGATCTACGTGACGATGGTCTACGGCCCGATCGCGGCAATGCTGGTCGAGATGTTCCCGACGCGGATCCGCTACACGTCGATGTCGCTGCCCTATCACATCGGCAACGGCTGGTTCGGCGGCTTCCTGCCGGCCACTGCGTTCGCGATCGTCGCGGCGAAGGGCGACATCTACTCGGGCCTCTGGTATCCGATCGTGATCGCGCTGGCCACGTTCGTGATCGGCCTGCTGTTCGTCAAGGAGACGAAGGACTCGAACATCTACGCGCAGGATTGACGTGGCTGGGCGGACGGTTGCCGGCAGTGCGCGGCGACCGTCCGCAACGAGGCCGGCACCGGCCGCCGGTACCTTTTTCACCCGCGATGAAAAAAGGTGTTGACAGCCAGGCCGGCATTCTCCATAATTCATTTCTTCGGCGAATTAGCTCAGTCGGTTAGAGCGACGGAATCATAATCCGCAGGTCCGGGGTTCGAATCCCTGATTCGCCACCAAATGCGAGAGCCGCTGTTTCGAAAGGAACAGCGGCTTTTTCATTTTCTCCGCCACTGGAAAGCCCCCATCGATCCCAAATCGCACGTCGCCGCCCTCGCGACCCGACCGGATCTCCGCTTTGCCGTCGAGTGACGCCTCTCTACCAATCGAGTCCGCCAGCGACTCGAGTGCATCCGCGACGAACGGCGGCTCGTTATCCTCACCGCCATACTCGACCAGATGACGGCCAGTCCTCAATACACGTTGTTCCCGGTGCCGGCATTTTCAATCGATACATTTTTGCCGTTACCCTGGAACCGATTGCCCGGATATTGCCACTGAGTCGACTGCGGACCAGGAGGCTGGATCCCGATGCCATTGTACGAAGACCCCCAGTGCGATACATCACCAGGCGCGCCGCGTACCAGGATGGCGGTCGGCCACCAGTTCAGCGAATTCGAGTAGACGAAGGAGTTGATCGCGGAGTCGAGCAGCACGCCAAACAAACTGTTCGCCGATGTTTCGCTGACCGTGTTGCCGTAGATCTCAGCCCGATCAACCTTGAACAGGGAAATTCCAACGATGGAATTGGAATTCTTGTTGTTGTAGATCCGCAAGAACGTGACGAAGCCGGTCCGGTCATCAGCGGCAGCAGCACGCTTGGATGCGAGATCGAGAATCACCTGGTTCGCGAGGATGTCGTCACCCGGCCGCAAGGCCAAGCTGCCATTCGAATTCGCAGGACCATTCGGGTAGAGACCACGGAATGCGGGATAGAGTCTGGTGATGTCGCTCCAGTACGCCACATAGGTTGGCACTGAAAAATACAACGGGAAGGAGCCGTCGCTGCCGATACCGTAATCCCCCCCTTCGATCACGTTGTCGTGTATCGAGACGTATGAGGTGCCGACGAATCCCGCCGAAATTCCCATGGTGGATCCAACCGGCTTGTTCTTCCCATCCCAGGAACGGTCGACCGAAAGAATCGTGTTTCTTGCGACCTCAATATTTTTGCCGATCAAGGTGATGCCGCCAAAGCCCACGCCGCAAATCGTGTTGTCGGTGACAAGCGCCGGTTTGTCACTACTCTCGCCTTGCACGGAAAGCACGAGGCCTAGTTTGCAAAGCGCGTTACCCGAGCAACTGACCTGATTGGAATCGATGAAGTGATCGTACAACCCGAATGAAATGGCATTCCCGGCCAGCTGCCGGATCGTGTTGCGGGAAATGATCGGCGGCGCGCCCGTCTGATCCGCTGAGGCATTGAATACCGTAATGCCATCCCGAACCCAAACATGGTTCGACTGGAACGCCGAACATGCAGGCAGCGCATTCGTCGAATCGACTACGCCGGAAATCGCGATGGAGTCGATCACGACATGTGTTGACGGCTTGGCGGAGTTCTCGACGTCACGGCCTTTTCTTGCCCAATTCGCGGCAATCATCGCATTGAGCTGAGGGCCTGCCTGGCCGGTACCGTTGTAGTTCGTCTGCCAGGCCGGATCGAGCTTGAGAAGTGTGGTGCCATATTGCGACGGGGTACCGTACAAGCCAATACCACTTTGCAAATGCACACCCATGTTCGACATGGGTGCGTCTCCAGGCAAAACCTTCGTAATATTGACTGAGCCACGCGTGAAAGCCACCGCCGAATAAACCGCTCGACCGGGAGTAACGGTAGCGCCCGAAGCATCGCGGTTGGCGGCGAAATCGATCGCCGCCTGATACCAAGGCACCTCCCCTTCGTCAGCCGCAGAACACTGCACAGCCTGATTGATGTGTACGTCACAGATCTTGCCAAGATCCGCACGGGCGCAATAGGCCTTTTGCGGCGAGCTAAACCATTCACCGGAAGCGTCCCGAGCACCGTCATATACGATCGCGCAAACCGCGCGATCGGCCGCAAACGCTTGACACGAAGCGCCGAGACAAATGAGCGCCATCAGCGATGTCAAATGACGAAAAGACTTCGTCTCGAATGATATTTTTGTTCGCATGATTCGCATTCACTAAAAAGAAAAAGCCAGCCCGTGGCTCGAACCACATTTCAGCCCCTCGAAGTCGAGCGTCGGCGACGAATGCATCCGGATCTGAGTAGCAGCGGTAAATTATGGCATATTCTCCCGAGCACGCCTCTTGTTCGATCGAATCGCCACTAATCTACCGGCAAAACCCGTCGACTGCATCCTGATTTCGGCCACACGCCATGACCGATTCCAACGTGAATATCTGGCGTCAAATTTTCGTCGTTCAAAAATAATCCACTTCGTGCTGCGATTCTTGCGTCTATACACTCATGGCGCGACTACGCTCAGGCCGTTGTTTTTCTCACTCTCAACACAGCAGTCTTTACGGTGAAGTAGGGACAGGATTGCATGATTATCGGACTAAAGTATTGCACAATTACACAAAGACAATTCCATCGCTTGTTGATAGGTAAAGAAAAATACGGCTGAATAAGTGGCTTTTTCTCAGGAGAAACAAAACGCTCAGATAGCATCAGCGGCTCTCAGCAAGCACCCGCTTGTTTTGCGCCGTAGGTTGCCTGACTTGCCGTGTACGCGTCTCCTGCACTGGACGAGAGTTGATTGATGAGACCCTTGCACGAGAAGCCCTGGATACTGAGATACTGCTTCGCAGAGCGAGCCGCCTCCCGGTTCCAGTCGACGTTCAGGCTGTCCACTGCGGCCGTGGCATCGGCAACCTTGTAACCATCCCCGGCATCCGAAGATAGTTGCTGAATAAGCCCTTTCCGCGAGAAGCCCTGGATACTCAGATACTGCTTCGCTGATCTAACGGCATTATTCTGAGGTCCGGTCAGATCCCCAGCCCATGTAGGCGCGGCAGCAAACAAAGCGGCAACCATTGCCATCTTCAAAAATTTCATTGAAATATCTCCAGAACTTACGCGGCGCGACTAGCACCCTTACCCCGAGGCCTCGGTAATACGCTCAGAAATTAGGCAAAAATACAGATATTCGAGGCGACGCAAATATTACCATCAGCATTCTGATTATTACAAATGCATTGTAGGCTGATAACTTTCAATAAAGAAAAAACGCGCCGATCCGCCACGAGACGAAAAAAGCCGCTGCTCATTTCAGAGCAGCGGCTTTTTTCATGGTCTGTTGCGATACACCGACCTTGCTTTCACGTGCCGATCATCGGGTCATCCGCTCGCCACCTCGATCAACATCGGCAATGGGACACCGTCCACGCAACTCGTCGCACATGCGCCTCGTGTACCTGGCTACGCCGCCACCGAACTGCGCGGCTCTCGCGCCGCCCGCGCCCCCACCCGCCCGCGCCAGTTCTCCCCACCTTCCAGCGACGGCGTCGACTCGAACACCTCCGCGATCCAGTCGGCGAACACGCGCACCTTCTGCGACAGATGCCGGTTGTGCGGATAGACGATCGAAATCGGCTTCGGCTTAGGATTGCAGTCCGGCAGCACCTCGACCAGCGAGCCGTCAAGCAGGTTCTCCAGCACCATGAACAGCGTCGGCTGGATCATCCCGAACCCTTCGAGCCCGCACGTCACATAGGCATCCGAATCGTTGACCGTGACGCCACCGTTCATCCGCACCTCGAACGGCTTGCCGTCGATCATGAACACCCACGGAATCGCGCGCGCGCCGTGACTCGACCGATAATTCACCGCATGATGCTCGGCGAGATCGGCAATCTCGTGCGGCTCGCCGTGACGCGCGAGGTAATCGGGCGACGCGCAGGTCACGCGCTTCAGCATCCCGATCCGCCGTGCGACCATCGACGAATCCTCGAGCGGCCCGACCCGGATCATGCAGTCGATGCCCTCCTCGACCGGATCCACGTAGCGGTCGGATAGGCCCAATTCAAGCGTGATATCCGGGTAGCGCTGCCGGAAAATCGACAGCGACGGCAGCACGATGCGCCGCCCGAGCGAACTTGGCATGTGGACGCGCAACACGCCGCTCGGCTTGCGGTTGCCGGTCTGGAAACTCGCGTCGGCCTCCGCGATCTCCGAGATGATCTTCATGCAATGCTCGTAGTACGCCGCACCTTCCTGCGTCAGCGACAGCCTGCGCGTCGTGCGGTGCATCAGGCGCACGCCGAGCAGCGCCTCGAGGTTCTGGATGATGGTCGTCACCGACGCGCGCGGCATCGCGAGCGTGTCGGCCGCGCGCGTGAAGCTGTTCGCGTCGACCACGCGGGTAAAAACTTCCATTGCCTGGATTCGGTCCATGCTGCTCCCCCTTCGAATCGCCAACGGAACAGAATAGAGCGCACGACGGGCTCGGCACAAGCCCCCACCCATTGTTCTCCGATCCTGAATAGTTTCAGCGTTTCGGACTGGAAAACGATCGATTTGCGTTCAGTCCAAAGCAGCAATCGTTCCGGCCCCGATCACAACAGCCGCACGCCGTGCGTTACCGCACGAATCGCTCGCGATACCCCTGCGGCGACACGCCCAGCACGCGCACGAAACAGCGCCGCAGCGTTTCCTCGGACCCGAAGCCGCAACGTGCGGCAATCCGCTTGACCGGCCATGCGGTTTCGCCGAGCAGGCGCTGCGCGGCCTCGACGCGGATCTGTTCGACCGCGCGCGCCGGCGTGCGGCCGGTTTCTGCGCGGTAGTGGCGCACGAAGCTGCGCTCGCTCATGCGCACGCGCTCGGCCAGCGCGGGTACCGACAGGTCGGCCGCCAGGTGCTCGGCCATCCACGCATGCAGTTCACCGAACCGGTCGTCGGTGCGCTGCATCGACAGCATCGTGCTGAACTGCGCCTGTCCGCCCGGACGCTTCAGGAACACGACGAGTTCGCGCGCGACGTCGAGGGCGGTCGCCCGCCCGAGATCCTCCTCGACCAGCGCGAGCGCGAGATCGATGCCGGCCGTCACGCCGGCCGAGGTCCACAACGCGCCTTCGCGGATGAAGATCGGATCCGATTCGACGCGCACGTTCGGATAGCGCGCCGCGAATTCGTCGCAGCGCGCCCAGTGCGTGACCGCACGCCGCCCGTCGAGCCGGCCGGCCTCGGCGCGCCGGCACGCGCCGGTGCAGACCGATGCCACGCGCCGCGTGCGCGCCGCCT
>NZ_JAAGPB010000417.1:0-7444 GCF_017104585.1 Burkholderia sp. Ac-20392 | reverse complement strand
CGGCAACATCGAATAGGGCCAGAAGGTTTTATCTCGAAATTATTGCCCCAGTTGCAACGATCTTTCGCCAAAACTCACGTTTACCCTAGGTCGACCGACGCCTACGATGTAATCAACCGCTTACGACATGGTGTCGAACGCGGAAAGCCAAAAACACCGGGGGTCATCATGAAATCGCTCGTTTCCGCAGTCGTTGCCGCTGTCGCCCTGTCCGCCTCGTTCGGCGCATTCGCTCAAAGCACCGTGACCCGCGCTCAAGTGCGCAATGAACTGGTCCAGCTCGAAAGCGCCGGCTACAAGCCGAGCCAGTCGAGCCCGTACTACCCGGCCGACATCCAGGCTGCGCAAGCCCGCGTGCACGGCGCCGACAACAGCGGCTACGGTGCGCAACCGGCCGCGACCGTCCAGGGTGGCGCACCGGCCGTCAAGGTGCAAAACCCGCGCGACTCGATCTACTTCGGCCACTAAGCAAGCCGGCCGGTGCGCGCCTTCGCGCGCAGTCCGCACCTTCAACGAGCCCGTCCCGCGACGGGCTCGTTGCGTTTGAGCCGCGCACATCGGCGGCTGGCCGTCACCGGCTGCCGCCCGACGCGATACGGCCGGCCGCTTCGTCCGTCCCGCTGTCGGTGCTGCCGCCGATACCACTCCCGTTGCCGACCAGTTCCTGATAGCGCACGAACGCGCGCTGGGCGGACGCCTTCGCCGCGTACATCGCCGCGTCGGCCTTGACGAGCAACTCCTCGGCCGATGCGCCGTCAGCCGGAAACTCGCTGACGCCGATGCTCGCGCCCACGGCCACGCGCCGGTCGCCGAACTCCAGTTCCTCGGCCATCACGAGCTGGATGCGCGACGCGACGTCGCCGATCACCGCCGGTGAACGCACGTCCGCGATCAGCACGATGAATTCGTCGCCGCCGAGCCGCGCGACCATGTCGCCGCCGCGCAGCACGAGGCTCAGCCGCTTGGCGACCGCGACGAGCGTGCGATCGCCGGCCGAGTGCCCATGCTGGTCGTTGATCTGCTTGAAGCGGTCGAGGTCGACGAACATCACCGCCAGCCCTTCGTGCATCGCGGCCGCACGCCGGATCGCGGTATCGAGATGCTCCATGAACAGCAGGCGATTCGGCAGCTCGGTGAGCGCATCATGGCCGGCAAGGTGCGTGAGCTCCAGCTGCTTCGCACGCAGCATCGCGACCTGCGTGCGGATCTCGACGCGCATGCTGTCGAAACAGCGCGCGAGCACGCCGATCTCGTCGGCACGCCCGACCGGCAGCTGCTCGGCGGCCGGATCGTCGAACACGTGCGTCGCGGCGCGCGCGAGCGTCTGCAGCGGCCGCGTGATCGCACGCGCGAACAGGATCGCGAGGATCACCGCCATCAAGCTCGACACGAGCACCATCCGGACGATCCGTTCACCGAGCATGCCGGCCGGCGCCAGCACATCCGCGAGCGGGCGCCCCATCCCGAGCACGACGTAACGGTTGCCCTCGTCGTGCCCGAACGGCGTGCGCGCGAATGCGAACATCTGGCCCGGCGCCGCGGTGGGATCGGTCAGACCATTGAGGGTAACGTTTGCGCGCGCGCTGTCGAATAGCTCGCGTGTGACCGCGAAACGGTCCTGCATCAGTACGCGCCGGCCGCGATCGAAGCCGAACGTCTGCGACGGATCGGGGTGCACGAGAAAATCGCCCCACTCGTTCGCGAGATACACCGCATAGTCTTCCGGCAGATCGCGTTCGAGCCGCTCGAACACGCGCGACAGCTCGACATCGACGACGAGCGCGCCAACCGTCTGGCCCGACGTGCCGACGACCGGCGTGCCCACGCGCAGGATCGGCAGCCCTTCGGCCGCGTGCGACCCCGTCTCGTGGTTGATCACGATCGGCGACAGGTAGATATGACCGGGCGCCGTCGCGAGCGTATCGAATACATAGGAAAACTGTCCTTTCTCCTGGAACGCACTGTCCGGCAATACGACGATGCCGTGCGCATCGCGATCGACTCGGATACGCTCGAGCCCGAAATCCCCGCTCGCGATCAACCGGATCTGCAGGTACTCCGGATGATTTCTCATGAAGCTGTAGAACACCTGCTCGAGCCGCGCGCGTGGCGCGCCATCCCGATTGTTGCCGCCCGAGACCAGCGCACACGACGGCAACTGCGCGAGCACGAGCGCATCGTCCGCGACGTCGGCCAGCGCCGTGGTGAAGCGCTGCCCCAGCAGTTGCGTCGACATCAGCAGGCTGTGCTGCGCTTCCTGCACGAGCATCGCGCGGTTCGCGCGATACGTGTAATAGCCGGTCGCGCCGGACGCGATCACGCCGATGCAGGCGAACAGCACCGACAGTTTCGACGTGAGCCCGAGCCGGATCATTTTCCGAACCGCTCCGGCCGGTCGCCCGACACGATGCGGCCCCACAGCGATTCGCGCCGCGCGATGTCCTCCACGGGCTGGAGCCAGACGAGATGCTGGTGCCCGGTGTCGAGGCCCGGCGGCGGCGCAAGCGTGTTCGCGAGGCCCTGGCGTTCGGTCAGCAGCGCGCCGATCGCCGGCTCGAGCATGTAGTTGATCCAGGCGAACGCGAGCTCCGGATGTTGCGCGCCGCGCGTGACGGCCCAGCAGTCGAGCCACGCGAGCGCGCCTTCATCCGGAATCACGTAGCCGACGTCCGCGCCGGCACGTCGCAGCAGTTCGACCTGCTGCGTGCCGTAGTTGCCGAACATCAGCGCCGCACGATGCTGGACGAACAACGCGGTCGCCTCTTCGGGAAGCGTGTAGTACGTCAGCAGGTTGCGGCGCAGGTCGATCAGCTTGTGCGCGACGGCGAGCGTCTGCGCGGGCGACAGGCGAAACGGATCGGAATAGCCGAGCGCCAGCGCCGTGAACGAAAAATTGTGCTGCGCGCTGTTGAAGTCGAGCACCTTGCCGCGGTAGCGCGGATTCCACAGCTCCCGCATCGAGCGCGGCGCGGCCGGAACCTGCTTGCGGTCGTAGATCAGCCCCATCGACGAATACGTGAACGGGATCGCAAACGTGGCGCCCTCTTCCACGAGCCCGTCGATCGTCGCGAGTTGCTGGAAGTTCGGTAACTGCCGCCGCCGGTTCGGGATGCGCGACAGGTCGATCGGCGCGAGCAGGCGTTCGTGCGCATAGCGCTGGATCTCGGCCGTATTCGCGGCCAGCACGTCGTACGGCGGCGGCGCCGCACTGTGCATCCGCGTCCACAATGCTTCGTCGGAATCGACGAACGTCACTTCGACGCGTACGTGAAACTGCGCTTCGAACGCGCTGACGACATCGCTGTCCGCATAGCCGGGCCATGCAAGCACGCGCAGCACGTTGTCGTTGACGGCTTCGGGAGAGGCGGCGAACGCAGAAGGAAGCACAGCGGCCAGTAAGCCCGCCGTCAAAATGATGAGCAGCCGGCGCACGGCGAACCGTATGCGCGTACGTGCGCCGATTCCCCTGATCAATCGGTCCCCGCGTGAATCGCCCGGCTGCATTCGACTGTCCTTTTTCGAGTCGATGCGATATCCCGCAACAAGACCATAAAACCTACGGTCGCGCAATTGGAAGAAGCCGTACAAGGGGCGCGCGCGCCTGTCGTCACCGCCGTATCAGGGTGACGTTACGCCGGCCTGTTTCCTCTGACGGAACGCCCGTCAGCGCCACGCCTGAGTGAACTCCGCGATCACGCGCGACAGGTGTGCACGCATCGCTTCGCGTGCAGCCGTTGCGTCGCGCGCCATGATCGCCGCGAAGATCCGCTGGTGATCTTCCTGCGACGCCTCGCGCAGCGCGGTCGAGTGAAAATGCTCCTCGATCTTGTCCCACAGCGGATCGCTACGCGCGCAGTCCCACATCGCGGTGACCATGTGCAGCAGCACCGTGTTGCCGGTCGATTCGGCGATACGCAGGTGGAACTGGCGATCGGCCGCGTCGTACGCAACCTTGTCGTCCATCTGCTCGCGCATCGTCGTCAGCGAGAAAAACAGCCGGTCGAGATCCGCATCCTTGCGTTCGGTCGCCGCGAGCGCCGCGACTTCCGCCTCGATCAGCCCGCGTGCGCGCAGCGTCTCGATCGGCCCCGGGCCGCGCGGCACCTCGAACGTCACCGGCCGCGCGGCGTCGGCCGCCGATACGTAGATGCCCGAACCGATCCGCACTTCGACGATCCCCTGCACCTCGAGCGCGATGATCGCCTCGCGCACCTGCGTGCGGCTCACGCCGAACTGGTCGGCCAGGCTGCGCTCGGACGGCAAGCGCGCGCCCGCCTCGAACGCGCCGGCGGCCACCATCGCGTGAATCTGCCGCGCAAGGCCGATATAGGAGCGATCCGCGGCGTCGGTATCGCGGCTGGCTGGCAGGCTGGAAAGATCGGTCATCGAAAAGCTCGCAACAGGCTGGCCGGCGCCGTCGCGGCACCGGATCGCCAAAATGGTACACCAATTCCGGTCGGCATCCGGTTCGACGTGTTGACCGGTGCGTCCAGGCCTTTCCTGTAGCGCCATGCCAGCCGGTTTCTAGCCCAACAACTGGTAAACCACTATCCCGCGCAACTGGCATACCAATCATAATCCGCACACCGCAGACGGGGCCGGCACGCTGCCGCCCGTCCACTCGATGCATCAACCGCCAGCCAGGAGCCGCTCCAGTGAAGATGTCTTTCCGTTGGTACGGCGAGTCCGATCCGGTCTCGCTGCAATACATCCGCCAGATCCCGGGCGTCACGCATATCGTGTCCGCGATCTACGACGAACCGGTGGGCGAAGTCTGGCCCGCGCACAAGATCGATGCGCTGAAGGCGACGATCGAGCGCGCCGGCCTGCAGTTCGAAGTCGTCGAATCGGTGCCCGTCCACGAGGACATCAAGCTCGGTAAGCCGGGCCGCGACCGCCTGATCGACAATTACCGTCAGACGATTCGCCATCTCGGCGCGGCCGGCGTGCGCGTGATCTGCTACAACTTCATGCCCGTGTTCGACTGGACGCGCACCGAGCTGTCGAAGACGCTCGACGACGGCTCGACCTGCCTCGCGTTCAGCACCGACGCGGTCGACCGGATCGATCCCGACGACGGCATCGCGCTGCCGGGCTGGGATTCGAGCTACCAGCCCGAACAGTTGAAGACGCTCCTCGCCGAATATCGCGATGTCGACGAAGCAGCGCTGTGGGCGAACCTCGAATACTTCCTGAAAGCGATCATCCCCGTCGCCGAGGAAGCCGGCGTGAAGATGGCGATCCACCCCGACGATCCGCCGCGCCCGATCTTCGGGCTGCCGCGCATCGTGAAGAACCGCGACGATCTCGCGCGAATCGTGCGCATCGTCGACACGCCCGCGAACGGGCTGACGCTGTGCTCGGGCTCGCTCGGTGCAGGCCCGCAGAACGATGTCGAGGCGCTCGTGCGCGAATTCGGCGCGATGGGCCGCATCCACTTCGCGCACATCCGCAACGTGAAGGTCGACGCGAACGGCGATTTCGAGGAAACCGCCCACCTGTCGAGCTGCGGCTCGCTCGACATCGCCGCGATCGTGAAGGCGTACCACGACACCGGCTTCACCGGCTACGTGCGCCCCGACCACGGCCGCATGATCTGGGGCGAGACGGGCAAGCCCGGCTACGGCCTCTACGACCGCGCGCTCGGCGCGGTCTACCTGAACGGCCTGTGGGAAGCGCTCGCGAAGTTCGACCGCGCGCCGTCGCTCGCCACGCAATAACCCGCCCATCGAGGCCGCCGGCGCTGCGGATCGCCGGCGGCCCGTCATGACATTCCGCGCGGAGACACCGCATGCCACGCATCCGATGGGCCATGATCCTCATGTGCTTCCTGGCCAACGTCATCAACTTCATCGACCGCGCGAACCTCGCGATCGCGGCGCCCAGCATCCGCGCCGACCTCGGCCTCGACGCGGTCGGGATGGGACTCGTGCTGAGCGCGTTCTTCTGGACCTACGCGTTCCTGCAACTGCCGGCCGGCTGGTTCATCGACAAGGTCGGCGTGCGCGTGAGCCTCGCGCTCGCGGTCGGCTGGTGGTCGGTGTTCACCGTCGCGACGGGCGCCGCGCGCGGCCTCACGCAGCTCGTCGGCGTGCGGCTGATGCTCGGCGTCGGCGAAGCGGCCGCGATCCCGTCGTTCGCGAAGGTCGCGTTCAACTGGTTCCCGCGCAGCGAACGCGGGCTCGCGAGCAGCATCTTCGACAGCGGCTCGCGCGTCGGCTCCGCGCTGTCGCTGCCGCTCGTCGCGTGGCTGATCTCGATCGTCGGCTGGCGCGGATCGTTCGTGATCACCGGCGGCATCGGCCTCGTGTGGGCGCTGGCGTGGTGGTTCATCTATCGCGACCCGGAACGCTATCGCGCGATCGCGCCCGATGCCGTCGATGCACTGCTCGCGCAGCGCGGCGCACCGACCGTTGCGGCCGCAACCGACGGCCCGAAGGTGTCGTGGCTCGACCTGTTCCGCTACCGCACCGTGTGGGGCATGATGATTGGCCTGTTCTGCCTGAACTTCGCGATCTACTTCTTCATCACGTGGTTCCCGAGCTACCTGCTGCAGTCGCGCGGCTTCTCGCTCGCGTCGCTCGGCACGTGGGGCATGCTGCCTGCGCTGCTCGCGATTCCGGGCGGCTGGCTCGGCGGCTACGTGTCGGACAGCCTGTTCCGCCGCGGCTGGAGCGCGACCGCCGCGCGCAAGACCTGTCTCGTGCTCGGCATGCTGCTGTCTTCGTCGATTGCACTGTCGGCGTTCGTCGAAAGCGTGTGGACCTGCCTCGGCCTGTTCGCGCTGGCCTATGCAAGCCTGTCGTTCGCGGGCGCCAACGTGTGGACGCTCGTCGGCGAAATCGCACCGACACCGGCGCATGTCGCATCGCTCGGCGGCATCCAGAACTTCGCGGGCAACCTCGCCGGGATCTTCATCACGACGTTCACGGGCGTGATGCTGTCGATCACGAAGGGCTCGTTCGTCGTGCCGCTCGCGGTGGCCGGCGCGTTGTGCGTGGTCGGCGCGCTGTCGTACCTGTTCATCGTCGGCAAGGTCGAGCCGTTGCCGCCGCTGCGTGGCGCCGCGAGCCGGCAGAACGTCGAGCCGAACGCAGCCTGACGCAGCGGGAAAGCGCAGCCGACGCGCCTGCGCTTTCCTTTTCGGGCCGCGCATCGGACAATGAGCCGCGCCCGCCGGCGCGGCGCCACTCCGGCCCGCGCGTGGCGACGGCGCGCTCTGCCCTCGCCGATGAAACGCTACGAAACCCTCGCCCACACGATCGCCGACGACATCCGCAACGGCAACCTTGCCGTCGGCACGCGCCTGCCGTCGTTGCGGCAGATCATCGCGCAGCACGGTGTGAGCCAGTCGACTGTGTTTCGCGCGTACTACCTGCTCGAACAGTGGGGGCTGATCCGCGCACGCGAACGCTCGGGCTACTACGTCGCGCCGGGCGCCACA
>NZ_JAAGPB010000416.1:0-7474 GCF_017104585.1 Burkholderia sp. Ac-20392 | reverse complement strand
GATGCGCTAAGTTATTGAGCGGACACGGATTTTATCATGCCCTCACGAACACTGCCGGGCACACCATTCCACGCCACACATCACGCAAACCTCACCACAAACGAAAAACCCCAAGAACCTTCCGATTCTTGGGGTTTTAATTCTGGTGGCCTGGGTCGGAATCGAACCAACGACACGCGGATTTTCAATCCGCTGCTCTACCAACTGAGCTACCGGGCCAACGAAGAAGAGAAAGTATATCCACCCTTCGTTACTTGATCAAGTACTTTAACGAAATATTTTATACGGCGCCTTCGGGCGGCTTCTTGCCGAGCTCGACACCGAGTTGCTTGAGCTTGCGATACAGGTGCGTGCGCTCGAGGCCCGTCTTCTCCGCGACGCGCGTCATGCTGCCGTTTTCGCGCGCGAGGTGATATTCGAAGTACGCACGCTCGAACGCATCGCGCGCTTCACGCAACGGGATGTCGAACGGGATCGCAGCCGTCTGGCCCGCGAGGCCGAGTGCCGAAGCCATGTCGTCGCCGAGCGTCGGCAGCGCGGCCGCAGACGCAACCGCCGCGGGCCCCGCTGCCTGCCCTGCACCGGCCTTCGCCGCGGCATTCGCGGACACCGGCGCCGCACCGCGTGCGAGACCGTGCTCGACGGACTTCAGCAGCTTCTGCAGTGCGATCGGCTTCTCGAGGAAATCGAGCGCGCCGATCTTCGTCGCCTCGACGGCCGTATCGATCGTCGCGTGCCCGGACATCATGATCACGGGCATCGTCAGCAGCCCCTGCGCTGCCCACTCCTTGAGCAACGTCACGCCGTCGGTATCGGGCATCCAGATATCGAGCAGCACGAGATCGGGCGCCTGATTCAACCGGTATTCCCGCGCGGCCTGCGCGTTCTCCGCCGCCTCGACGACATGTCCTTCATCGCTGAGGATCTCCGAGAGCAATTCCCGGATGCCCATTTCATCATCTACCACCAGGATGGTTGCCATTTACGCTGCCTTTGTCTGCTCACTTGCTTTTGTCTTGGCGGGGGCCGCCCCGTCCTGCACGCCCGATTCGGCGCCTGGCGCATCGCTCGCCATCTGCAGGAACAGGATCGACACCTGCGCACCCTCGACGGTCTCGCCGTGCATGCGATTGCGCAGATCGATCCGCGCACCGTGCTCATCGACGATTTTCTTGACCGTGGCCAACCCCAGACCCGTGCCCTTCGCCTTCGTCGTCACATAAGGCTCGAACGCGCGGGTCAGGATGCGCGCCGGAAAACCGGGCCCGTTGTCGGACACGGTAAGACGTACCGCGACGCGCGTTTTGCCCTCGGCGTCGGGATCGCCATATTCTACTGTCTTGGTTTCGATCAACACACGCGGATGCGACGACTCCGCGACCGAATCCTGCGCATTCTGCAGCAGGTTGTGAATCACCTGGCGCAGTTGCGTCGCGTCACCGCGTATCACCGGCAGCGCCGGCGCGAGCTCGGCGACGATCGCGCTCTTGCCTTCGCCCACACCGTACAGCCCGAGCACCTCGCTCGCCAGTTCGTTCAACTGCAGATTCGAGAGCACCGCCGGCGGCGTACGCGCGTATTCGCGGAAATCGTCGACCATCCGCTTCATCGCGGCCACCTGGTTGACGATCATCGTCGCGCCGCGCTTGAGCACATCGGCGTCGGGCGGTGCGAGCTTGTCGGACAGCTTCATCTGCAACCGCTCCGCCGACAGCTGAATCGGCGTCAGCGGATTCTTGATCTCGTGCGCGAGCCGGCGCGCGACCTCGCCCCACGCGACCGAACGCTGCGCGGAAATCACGTCGGAGATGTCGTCGAACACGACGACGTAACCGGACGTCTGCGGATCGTCGGCCTGCCCCTCGACCGTCGATACGAGGCGCGTGCCGCGCACGAGCAACGTCAGCGGATCGGCCTCGCCCGGCACCTCGATCGCGAACTGCTGCTGCCAGTGGCCGTGATCGCCGCTGCCGCCGTCGGATGCCGCCTCGCGATCGGCGAACGCCTTGCGCACCATCGCGCCGAACCCGGCGGCCACGCCGATCCGGTCGAGCGTCGTGCCGATCAGCGCATTGAACGGCTGCCGGAAGATCCGCTCGGCGCCGCGATTGGCCGTCGTCAGCCGAAACTGGCGGTCGAGCACGAACACGCCGGCCGTCAGGTTCGCGAGGATGCTCTCGAGATACGTCTTCGAATGCTCGAGCGCGACGCGATTCTTCTCGACCGCGAGCCGCGCCTCGGACAACTGGCGCGTCATCGCATTGAACGACTGCGTGAGGAAGCCGAGCTCGTCGCGCGTCTTGATCTCGCGCTTCGGCGTGTAGTCGCCTTCCGCGACCTCCTTCGTGCCCTGCGCGAGCAGGAACAGCGGCCGCGCGAGCTGCTGGCCGAGCGCGAGCGCAAGCATCATCGCGATGAAGGTCGCGAGGAACAGTGCGAGCGTCAGCGTGCCGATGTACATCTTGCGCAGCCCCGTGCGGCCGAGCGACTTTTCCTGGTACTCGCGATACGCGCGCTGCACGGCGTCCGCGTTGTGGGCAAGCGTGGGCGGCACCGGCTGCGTGAGCTGCAGGAAGCGTTCCGCCGGCTGCAGCAGCGACGTCGATGCGTCGGGAATCGGCCGCACGACGCGCAACCGCAGTGCGCCCTTCGCGCCATGTGCGCGCGGGTCGCCGTCGACTTCACCCTCGATCGCCGCGTACGCGCCGTGTTCGCGCGCCTGGTTCAGCATCAGCGGCGTCGGCAGGTCGTCCGGAATCAGCGCCGCGAAATTGCCCGACGCCTGCGCGACGATGTGCAGGTCGGGCGCCGCCCCCGAGCCGCCACGGCTCGGCTCGACGATCGTCGCATCCTGCACGCCGAACTGGTCGCGCAGCCGCAGCAGCGTGAGCGTCGTGCCGTTCGTGTTCGCATCGACGCTCGCGAGCTGGTCGGACATCAGCCGCGCCTTCGTCTGCAGATCGGACAGCGAAGCATCGAGCATCCCGCGGCCGAGGTTCAGGCCGGCCGTCAGCGCCGTCTCGACGTTCACGTCGAACCACGACTCGATGCTGCGCGACACGAACTGGTACGACACGATGTAGATGATCCCGCCCGGCACCACGCCGACGAGCGCGAAGAACACCGCGAGCTTCGCGAGCAGCCGCGTGCCGAACTTGCCCTTCCTCAGGCGCACGACGATCATCCCGATCAGCCCGAGCACCACGAGCAGGAACACGAGCGCGACGACGATGTTCGTCGCGTACAGCCACGAGTAGTAGCGATCGAAGAATTCGGTATTCGCGCTCGCGGCCGCGAGCAGCACGAGCAGCAGCAGCGCGGTGAGCGCGACGGTCGAGACGATCACGCGAACGAGGAGGCTCTTCCCGCTGGCCGCGCGGCGCACTTTATTTAGCACGTTCGGTCACCGTGAAGTTGAAGCGCTTCCAGTCCGACCCGAGCGTCCAGTCGCGGTTGTTCACGGCGTCGACCTGGAACGGCTTCGGCATCAGCGCCGTATCGAGCTGCATCCGCACCGATGCCGTGTAGGTTTCACCGGAGCGCACCTGGTTGCGGTCGATCACGTGCCACGACGTGATGTGCCTGATGACGGCGAGCGCGTCCTTCAGCGACGGGAAACCGAGCTGCAGGCCGCCCGTCGACACGCGATACTCGCGCGTGAGCGGCTGGAACGACAGGCGAATCGTCTGCGTCACCGCCACCGGCTGCTCGTCGAACCAGTACCAGCGCGCACGGCTCAACTCGAAGTCGGTCGTGAAGTAAAGCGGAATGCCTTTGTTGACGGCATCCTCGAGGCTCGGGTTCAGTTCGAAATCGAAGCGGGCATCGAGCGCCCAGCCGCTTCCGTCGGACTGGAGCGACGCGCGCTGCACGGCGACCGACTGGGCATGCGCCGGCCGGACGACCGCCAGACACAGCGTCAACGCGACCATCAGGACGGCCGCGAGCCGAAGTGGAAAAAGGTGTTTGATCGTCACCGTTTCTGAAACCGCGCGTAGAAAAATCCGTCGTGATCGGTGTTCTGGTCGAGTGCGCCGGCGGCCGCCCCTCCCTGCACTCCGCCCGGCAGCAGCTGGCCGGGGGCGTCCAATCGTACCGCATCTTCACAGGCCGCTTCAAACCAGCGGGCCTGCAATTCGCCTTCTTCGGGGAAGACCGAACAGGTCACGTAAAGCAGTTCGCCGCCCGGCTTCACGAGCGGCCACAACGCCGACAGGATGCGACGCTGTTCCGCGACGAGCGCCGGGATGTCGGCCTCGCGGCGCAGCCAGCGAATGTCGGGGTGCCGACGCACGATGCCGGACGCCGAGCACGGCACATCGGCGAGGATGCGGTCGAACGGGCGCCCGTCGTACCACGCGTCGGGTGCACCCGCATCGCCGACACGCACGTCGGCTTCGAGCGACAGTCGCACGAGGTTCTCGCCGATCCGCGCCGCGCGCGCGGCGTCGCTTTCCAGCGCAACGACTTCCGCATCGGCCAGTTCGAGAATGTGGCCGGTCTTGCCGCCGGGCGCCGCGCATGCGTCGAGCACACGCATGCCGTCGCGCGCACCGAGCCATTCGGCTGCGAGCTGCGCGCCGGCGTCCTGCACCGATACGACGCCGTCGGCAAACCCGGGAATACGATCGACCGGTAGCGCCGACGCAAGCCGCACTGCATGCCGGCCGATCGCGGTCGCTTCGATCCCGTTCGCGCGCAGCGTATCGAGATACGCGTCGACGCTCGCACGGCGCGCGTTCACGCGCAGCGTCAGCGGCCCCTGTCGCTCGCCGGCCGCGAGGATCGCCTGCCATGCGTCGGGCCATGCGCGCTTCACCGAATCGACCCACCACGCACGGTAGTTCCAGCGGGCGACGATATCGTCCTGCAGCGCCGCGACGAGCGCATCGCGCTCGCGCAGGAAACGGCGCAGCACCGCGTTGACCATCCCCTTCGCGAACGCGCATTCGCGGCGTGCGCCGATCACGGTCACGGCCTGGTCGACCACCGTAAACGCCGGATACGCGGCCTCGTCCGGCGGGTCGAGCAGCAGCGCGAACGCACCGGCGAGCACCGCGTGCACGTGTGCGGGCGGCGCCTTGCTGATGAACCGGCCGATCAGCCAGTCCGCACTGCCGAGGCGACGCATCGTCCGGTATGCGACGTCCTGCGTTGCCCCACGCGCGAGTGCCTGCGCACCGGACGGCATCTGCGCGAATACCGCCGAGAGTGCCGCCGGCAGCGCAGTGCCGCGCCGCACCGCATCGACCGCCTGCGCGGCCGCATCGAGGGCGAAGCCGAGCGAATCGGGCGCGAGATGCAGCGGGGACAGGCGCGCCGGGCGGCCGGAAGAAGACGGAGCGGTAGAACGGGTTCGTGTCATCGGAGCAAATTCGGCAAACAAGCGCGGCAAGCGGGTACAGCAAACAAATGCGGAAAACGGCGGAACCGCGGCACCCGCAGGCCCTGCGATCCCAAACCGGGCATTGTAGCGTGCGACGCTGCTGGCCCTTTGGCCCCTTTACGGCGCGCACAAATGAAACACCCCGCAGCGCGAAGCGTGCGGGGTGATGTGGCGGCCCCCGCGCGGCAACTGCCGCACGGTGTGCCGTGGCTTAGTCGAAGCGGCCGGTACGCGCCATCTCCATCAGGCGCGCGATGCGCTCCTCGGTGGCCGGGTGCGTCGAGAACAGATTCTGCAGGCCGCCGCCGTGCAGCGGGTTCATGATCATCATCTGCGCGGTGGCCGGATGCTGCTCGGCTGCCTGGAACGGGATGCCCGCCGCATAGCGATGGATCTTGTCGAGCGCGGTCGCGAGCGACTGCGGATCGCCGGAAATCTGCGCGCCGCCACGATCGGCCTCGAACTCGCGTGCCCGCGAAATCGCCATCTGGATCAGCGCGCCGGCGATCGGCGCAAGCAGCGCGACCGCGATACCCGCGATCGGGTTGGCCGGCCGGCCATTCTCGTCGCGCCCGCCGAAGAACATCGCGAAGTTTGCGATTGCCGAGATCGCGCCCGCCATCGTCGCGGTGATCGTCGAGATCAGGATGTCGCGGTGCTTCACGTGGGCGAGCTCGTGCGCCATCACGCCGCGCATCTCGCGCTCCGACAGCACGCGCAGGATGCCCGTCGTCGCGGCGACTGCCGCGTGCTCGGGGTTGCGGCCCGTCGCAAATGCGTTCGGCGCATCCTCGTTGATCAGGTAGACGCGCGGCATCGGCAGGTTCGCGCGCGTGGCCAGCTCGCGCACCATCCGGTAGAACTGCGGCGCCGTGTTCTCGTCGACTTCCTGCGCGTTGTACATGCGCAGCACCATCTTGTCCGAGAACCAGTATGAGAAGAAATTCATGCCGAGCGCGAACAGCAGCGCGATCGCCATGCCCCGCGAGCCGCCGATCATCCCGCCGATCACGATGAACAGGGCCGTGATCGCGGCCATCAGCATCGCCGTTTTGACCCAATTGAACATACCCACTCCTTATCCGTCAGGGGACCCGCCGCGCATCAAAGGGCGCGGCGGAAAATTGTAAGCGATTTGTTAGATAAGGGCTTGCCGGAAAAATTCAATCTCAGCGTTGCGAGGTTGCAAGACGAAGGCCGAGGCCGACGAAAGCACTGCCGACCGTGCGGTCGAGCCACTTCTTGACGCCCGGCTTGCCCGAGAAGCGCTCCGTGACACTGCCTGCGACCCACGCGACGAGACTGGTCCACACCGTGCTCATCGCGACGAACACGCCACCGAGGGTCAGGAACGCCAATGCCTTGTGCGGGCTGTCGGCGGACACGAACTGCGGGAAGAACGACACGAAGAACAGCACGACCTTCGGGTTCAGCACGTTGGTCCAGAAGCCCTGCATGAACAGCTGGCGCAGCGGCTTCGCAACCTGGGCGGCCGCCTTGCCCGACGGCTCGGCCGCCTGCTTCGCGAAGATCATCCGCACGCCGAGGTAGATCAGGTAGGCGGCGCCGATCAGCTTGATCACCGTGAATGCGGCAGCCGACGCCGCGAGCAGCGCGGTCAGGCCGAATGCGCAGGCGAGCGCATGAACGCAACAGCCGGCCGAAATGCCGAACGCCGACATCAGCCCCGCGCCGCGGCCCTGCGCGACGCTGCGGCCGACGATATAGGCCGTATCGGGGCCGGGCGTGACATTCAGCAGGAAGACTGCCAGCACGAAGAAGCCGAAATGGGTGATGCCGAACATGAGAACCTCGAAACCGGAGAGCGCAGGGAAATTCTACGCGCGCCTGCCGCACCGCGCGACTCGGCCGTCCGGCCGATTGCGCCCGCCCGGCAGGCCGTGTCGAATGGCGGTCAGGCCGCGTCGGTCAACGTGAAACGCTGGCCTGCGGCGAGCGGCGAGCCGGCCAGGAATTCGCGCGCGGGCAGCCGCTTGCCGCCCGGCTTCTGCAACTGCGTGACACGCAGCGCACCGCTGCCGCACGCGACGACCACGCCTTCCGGCGCGGCTTCCACGATCGTGCCGA
>NZ_JAAGPB010000415.1:0-7907 GCF_017104585.1 Burkholderia sp. Ac-20392 | reverse complement strand
CGATCGGACATCACCGCGTGCGGTTGCCGCCGGGAAGCGCCGCAGCGCGGGTGCGTCGCCCCGTCACTGCCCCGGCACGTGAACGCCCTCGCGCCCGCCCGCCGGCTCGGCGCCCTTGCCGCGATACCACACCGCGTAGACGACCGACAGCACGATCATGAACGGCACGCCGCAGAACAGCGTCATCCGGAACTCGCGCGTGAAGTACGTCGTCACCAGCGCCGCGAACATCAGCGCGGCGCCGAGCAGCGACGTGACCGGGAAGCCCCACATCCGGAACGCGAGCGTCTGGCCGCGGTGGTGGCGGCGGAAGAACAGGTGCGTGACGAAGATCATCAGCCACGTGAACATCGCGCCGAACATCGACACCGACATCATCATCACGAACGACGTGTCCGGGTACAGCACGTTCAGCACGGTCGCGAGCGCGATCCCGATCGCGGACAGGCCGAGCGCGGCCGCCGGCACGCCGTGGCCCGTCAGCCGGCCGAGCGCCTTCGGCGCGTAGCCGGCGCGCGACAGGCTGAACATCATCCGCGTCGTGATGTAGAGCTGGCTGTTCATCGCCGACAGCGCGGCCACCAGGATCACGAAGTTGATCACGCCGGCCGCGCCCGGCACGTGCGTCGCGGCCATCACCTTCACGAACGGGCTTTCGTCCGAGCCGGCCGCCGTCCACGGGACGATCGCCAGCATCAGCGCGAGCGTCAGCAGGTAGAAGAACACGAGGCGCGCCATCGTCGCGCGGAACGCACGCGTGATCGCCTGGTGCGGGTCGCGCGCCTCGCCGGCCGCGACCGCGATCATCTCGATGCTCAGGTAGCTGAAGATCGACACGATCACCGCGACCCACATCCCCCATACGCCCTTCGGAAAGAAGCCGCCGTGCGCCGTGTAGTTCGCGAAGCCGATGCCGGAGCCGGCCGGCGCACCGAACACGACCACCGCGCCGAGCGCGATGAACGCGACGATCGCGGCGATCTTCAGCATCGAGAACACGTACTCGACCGCGCCGAACACCTTCACGCTGACCAGGTTGATGCCGATCAGCGCGGCCGAGAAGCCGACGATCCAGTACCAGCCGGGCACGGCCGGAAACCAGTACTTCATGTACACGGCGATCGCCGTCACCTCGGTGCCGACCGCGAACACGATCGACGCCCAGTACGCGTAGCGCACGAGGAAGCCGGCCAACGGGCTCAGGTAATGCTCGGCATACGCGCCGAACGAGCCCGACGTCGGGTGCGCGACCGTCATCTCGGCGAGGCAGCCCATCAGCAGCAGCGCGATCAGCGCGCCGATCGCATAGCTGACGAGCACGCTCGGCCCCGCGAAGCCGATCGCGAAGCCGCTGCCGAGGAACAGTCCCGTCCCGATCGCGCCGCCGATCGCGATCATCGACAACTGCGCGGTGGACAGCCCGCGATGCAACCCCTTCTCACGTTCGACGATCGCGTCGAATCCCTGCCGCTGGTTCATGCCGTGTCTCCTTCGTCGAACGCGCCCCGCGTGGCGCGGGACGTCGTCCGATCTCGTTCTGTTGCGTCGTGTTGCGTCGTGTTGCGTCGTACTGCGTGCCGGATTGCGCGGGCCGTCAGGTCACCGACTTGCGCGCGAGGAATGCGTCGGTGTTCCATGCGCCGCTCGTCACCACGTCCTTCAGCGCGGCGATCGTGTCCCACACGTCGACGTAGCGCACGTACAGCGGCGCGAAGCCGAAGCGCAGGATGTCGGGTGCGCGGAAGTCGCCGATCATGTTGCGCGCGATCAGCGCCTGCACGATCGCATAGCCCTGCTCGTGCGCGAGCGACACCTGGCTGCCGCGCTGCGCGGCGTCGCGCGGCGACGCGAGCGTGAAGCCGAGGCCCGCGAGTTCCTGGTCGACGAGCGCGATGAACAGGTCGCCGAGCGCGACGCTCTTGTCGCGCAGCACGTCGAGATCGACGCCGTCGAATGCGTCGAGCGCGGCTTCGAGCGCGATCACGCCGAGCTGCGGCGCGGTGCCCGTCAGCATCCGGTCGATCGCGGGGTGCGGCGCGTAGTCGTGCGTGAAGTCGAACGGCTTCGCGTGGCCGTGCCAGCCCGTCAGCGGCTGCCGCACGCTCGCGAGATGCCGCGACGCGACGAACACGTAGGCCGGTGCGCCGGGCCCGCCGTTCAGGTACTTGTAGCCGCAGCCGACCGCGAAGTCCGCGTCGCACGCGTTCAGCCCGATCGGCATCGCGCCGGCCGAGTGGCACAGGTCCCACACGCTCAGCGCGCCGGCCTCGTGCGCCAGGCGCGTGACGGCCGCCATGTCGTAGCGCTTGCCGCTCTTGTAGTTCACGTGCGTCAGCGATACGACCGCGACGCTGTCGTCGATCGCCGCGACGATGTCGTCCGGATCGACGCAGCGCAGCTCGCAGCCGGTCATTTCGGCAACGCTCGCCGCAATGTAGACGTCGGTCGGGAAGTTGGTGCGCTCCGCGAGGATCACGCGGCGCCCCGGCCGCATCCGCGTGGCCGCCACCAGCACCTTGAAGAGGTTCACCGACGTGGAATCGGCGACGATCACCTCGCCGTCGCCCGCGCCGATCAGCTTTGCGATCTTGTCGCCGGTGCGCTGCGGCGCCGGATACCAGTCGGCGTCGTTCCACGAGCGGATCAGCCCGTGCGCCCATTCGTGCTGGAGCGCGCGCTGCATGCGCGCCGGCACGTTCGCCGGCATCGCGCCGAGCGAGTTGCCATCGAGATAGATCGTGTCGGCGGGCAGGTCGAAGCGCGCGCGGCAGTGGGCGAGCGGGTCGGCCGCATCGAGCGCGGCGCAGTGTTCGCGTGTGGTCATGAAATCAGGTTTCCTTCTTGAATGATGGTCGTCGTAAGGGGCGTCAGGCCGCGCGCGACGCCGCGGCCGGCGGCAGGTCGAAGAAGCGCAGCGCGTTGCCGCCGAGGATCTTGGCTTTCGCAGGTTCGGAGAGATCGGGATGCTGCTCGACGAGCGAGCCGATCCGTTGCTCGCCGAGCGGGAACGGATAGTCGGAGCCGAGCATCACGCGGTCCTCGCCCATCGTGTCGACCAGCAGGCGCAGCGCGCCGCGATCGAATACCGCGCTGTCCACGTGGAAGCGGTCGAGATAGCTGACGGGCGGATGCGGGCAGTCCTCGCGCACGATGTCGCGCTGCTCCCACGCGTTCTGCACGCGGCCGAGCAGGAACGCGAAGCTGCCGCCGCCGTGCGCGAAGCACAGCTTCAGCGTGCGCGGAATCCGCTCGAACGCGCCGGACAGGATCAGCGACACCATGCTGAGCTGCGTCTCGGCCGGCATCGCAACGAGCCACGGCAGCATCCACTTCTTCATCCGGCCGTCGGTCATCATGTCCCACGGATGCACGAGCACCGGAATGCCGTCGTTCGCGCAATGCGCGAGGAACGTGACGAGGTGTTCGTCGTCGAGGTCGAGCGGGCCGAGGTGGTTGCCGATCTGCACGCCGCGATGGCCGGCGCGATGCGCGCGCGTCGCTTCGCGGCACGCGAGCTCGACGTCCTGCAGCGGCACCTGCGCAAGCGCGAGCATCCGGTCGGGCGCATGCGCGCACAGTTCGAGCGCGCGGTCGTTCATCCGCATCGCCCAGTCGTGCGCATCGTGCGGCGCGCTGTCGTAGCCGAACATCACGGGCGTCGCGCACATCAGCTGGATGTCGATGCCGAGCGCGTCCATCTCTTCCAGGCGCGCGGCCGGGTCCCACAGTGCGCGGTAGACCGGGCGAAACGCGCGGTCGCCCGTCATGATCATCCCGTTCTGGCCGTCCGCGTCGATGCGCAGCCACGGCGCGCGCTGCGCGTCGAGGCGCGCGGCCTCTTCCCGCGAGATCGGCGGGAAGAAGTGCGAATGCATGTCGATTCGAAGTGTCATCGTCGTTCTGTCGGGTTGAAGGCGCGGCGGGCTCAGGCCGCGTTGCCGGAATGCACGTGGCCGCAGTGCGCGCAGCGGCGCAGCGTGTCCGACGCGTAGAACGCATCGAACAGCGGCGGCAGGTCGGTGACGATGCTCTTGAGCTGCACCTCGACGCGATGGACGAGATGCCCGCACGCGTCGCAGTACCACTCGAACCCGTCAACGATGCCCGCCGGCCGCTGCCGCTCGATCACGAGGCACGCGCTGCCGGCTTCCGGGCGCTGCGGAGAATGCCGCACGTGCGGCGGCAGCAGGAACATGTCGCCTTCCTTCAGGTCCACGCGTTCGCGCTTGCCGTCGATCCACAGGTGCAGGTACGCGTTGCCGCGCAACTGGTAAAAGAATTCCTCGAACGGATCGTCGTGATAGTCGGTGCGATGATTCGGGCCGCCGACGACGGTCACGATGAAATCGCTGTCCTGCCACACCTGCTGGTTGCCCACCGGCGGCTTCAGCAGATGCGCGTGCTCGTCGATCCAGCGCGAGAAATTGAACGGGGTGCCGTACTTCAGCATGGTCGTCTCCTCCGGGCGGGCGACGTGAAACGCCCCCTCGCCGCGCATGTCATTTTTTCGGTGCGTACGCGATCGCCTTCATCTCGATCAGCAGATGCGGATGCGGCAGCTGATGCACCGCGACCGTCGTGCGCGTCGGGCCGGTTTCGTCGAAATACTCGCCGTACACCGCGTTGTAGCCGGCGAAATCGTTCATGTTCACGAGGAACGACGAAATCTCGACGAGCGACGACAGATCGGCGCCTTCGCTGCGCAGGATGTCGCGGATGTTCTCGATCACCGTGCGCGTCTGCTCGCGGATGTCGAGCTGCACGGTGCCGAGCGCGTCGGCCGACGCGCCCGCGATCGTGTTGTCGGGCCGCCGCGAACTGGTGCCCGACACGAACAGGAAATCGCCTGCACGCGTGATGTGCGGGAAGCGGCCGCGCGGCGTGGCCTTGCCGGGCACGACGCGGCCCTGGATCGAATGGTCTTGGCTCATGATGGTCGAGTGGTGGTGAATTCGGTGCTGCCGAGCCCGTGCACCGTGCAGTGCACGTGCGCGCCGGCAGGTAACGCATCGGCGGCCGTCGCCGCGCCGGCCATGATCAGCGAGCCGGCCGGCAGCACGAGCCCGCTCGCCGCGATCAGCCGCGACGCCTGCACGACCGAGCGCAGCGGATCGCCGAGGATCGCGGCGGTCGAGCCGGTCTGGACCACGCGGCCGTTGATCCGCATCACGACGCCCGCGTTGCGCAGCCCGTCGAAACGCGTGCTCCACGGGCCGATCGTCAGGCCGGCCGACGAGCAGTTGTCGGCCACCACGTCCTCCAGCGTGAAGCGGAAATCGCGGTAGCGCGAATCGATGATCTCCATCGCCGGCGCGACGGCCTCCAGGTAGCCGGATGCTTCGAGCAGCGTCAGCGGCCGGTCGATGTCGCGGCGCGTGAGAAAGCACACTTCCGGCTCCACGCGCGGATGGATGAAGCGTCCGAGCCCGACGTGCCCGCCGTCCTCTTCCAGCATCGTGTCGGTGAGCCAGCCCCAGATCAGGCTGTCGACGCCCATCTGGACCATCTTCGCGCGGCTCGTGAAGCCGAGCTTCACGCCGACCATCGTCTCGCCGCGATCGATGCGGCGCTCGATCGACGCGCGCTGGATCACGTAAGCCTCGTCGAGCGAGAACGTGGCGCCGGTCGTCAGTTGCGCGATCGCTTCCGCGTGACGCGCGGCGTCGTCGACGCGGGCAGCCAGCCTGTCGAGATCCGTCATGCGGCCTCCCGTGCCTTCAGCATGTCGAGCGCGACGTCGACGATCATGTCCTCCTGCCCGCCGACCATCCGCCGCCGGCCGAGCTCGACCATGATGTCGAACGCCGACAGCCCGTATTTCGCGGCGGCCGCTTCGGTGTGGCGCAGGAAGCTCGAATACACGCCCGCATAGCCGAGCGCGAGCGTTTCGCGGTCCACCCGCACCGGGCGCTCCTGCAACGGGCGCACGATGTCTTCCGCCGCGTCGATCAGCTGCTTCACGTCGCAGCCGTGATGCAGCCCGAGGCGGTCGACCGCCGCGACGAACACTTCGAGCGGCGCGTTGCCGGCGCCTGCGCCCATCCCCGTCAGCGACGCATCGATGCGGTCGCAACCGTGTTCAAGTGCGACGATCGAGTTCGCGACGCCGAGCGACAGGTTGTGGTGCGCGTGCATGCCGGTCTGCGTGGCCGGGTCGAGCACGGCCTTCAGCGCATCGAAGCGCGCGGCCACGTCGCGCATGCCGAGCGCGCCGCCCGAATCGACCACATACACGCACTGCGCGCCGTAGCTTTCCATCAGCTTCGCCTGTTGCGCGAGCGCGTCCGGCGACGTCATGTGCGACATCATCAGGAAGCCGACGGTGTCCATCCCGAGTTCGCGTGCATACGCGATGTGCTGCTTCGAGATGTCGGCTTCCGTGCAGTGCGTCGCGATCCGCACGATGCGCGCGCCGGCGTCGTACGCGGCGCGCAGGTCGTGCACGGTGCCGATGCCCGGCAGCAGCAGCGTCGCGACCTGCGCACGCTTCACCGTGCCGGCTACCGCCTCGATCCACTGCAGGTCGGTATGCGCGCCGAAGCCGTAGTTGAAGCTCGACCCCGACAGCCCGTCGCCGTGCGCGACCTCGATGCTGTCGACGCCCGCGTCGTCGAGCGCACGCGCAATCGCGACCGCGTGGTCGAGCGAATACTGATGGCGGATCGCATGCATGCCGTCGCGCAGCGTCACGTCCGATAGATAGATCTTTTTCATCTGGTCGGTCATCGCCGATCTCCCGTCACGCTGCGACGCGGCTGGCCGCGATCTGTTCCGCGGCCGCGAGCGCGGCCGACGTCATGATGTCCAGGTTCCCCGCATACGACGGCAGGTAATGCGCGGCGCCTTCGACTTCGAGGAACACGCTGACCTTCAGCCCCGCGCGGCGCTCGCCCGCGTCGAACGCGAGCGGCTGCGCGGCCGTGTAGCGGTCGAACTGGACGGCCTGCTTGAGCCGGTAGCCGGGCACGTAGCTCGCGACCGCGTCGACCATCGTGCGGATCGAATGCTCGATCGCGGTGGTGTCGGCGTCTTCGTCGGTCAGGCAGTACACGGTGTCGCGCATCATCAGCGGCGGCTCGGCCGGGTTCAGCACGATGATCGCCTTGCCGCGCGCGGCGCCGCCGACCGTCTCGATCGCCTTCGACGTCGTTTCGGTGAATTCGTCGATGTTCGCGCGCGTGCCGGGGCCGGCCGAGCGGCTCGAAATCGACGCGACGATTTCCGCGTAATGCACCGGCGCGACGCGCGACACCGCGTGCACGACCGGGATCGTCGCCTGGCCGCCGCAGGTCACCATGTTCAGGTTCGGCGCGTCGAGATGCTCGAACAGGTTGACCACCGGCACGACGAACGGACCGATCGCGGCCGGCGTCAGGTCGATCACCTGCACGCCGTGACGGCCGAGCACCTCCGCATGGCGCGCATGCGCGCCGGCCGACGTCGCGTCGAACGCGATCCGCACGTTCGCGAATTCGGGCATCGCGACGAGGCCGTCGATCCCGCCGGCGGTGGTCGCCACGCCGAGCCGCGCGGCGCGCGCGAGCCCGTCGGAGGCCGGGTCGATGCCGACCATCGCGGCCACTTCCAGATGCTTCGCATGGCGCAGCACCTTGATCATCAGGTCGGTGCCGATGTTGCCGGAGCCGATGATGGCCACGGCGAGCTTGTCGAGGTCTTTCATCATTCACGCTCCGGTTGGGTGGAGAAATACGCGCTCACGCTGCCGAGCCCTTCGATTCGCGCGGTGAACACGTCGCCCGGCTGCACGCCGACCATCGGCCCGAGCGCGCCCGGATCGGAGGAGCACACGCCTGACCTCAGGTCACCAATAAACAACTCTTATGCGTTCTTCTGCTTGAAAAAAAAAAAAACTAGCCACTCTACCTCCAACACTGCACTCGTCACAC
>NZ_JAAGPB010000414.1:0-7697 GCF_017104585.1 Burkholderia sp. Ac-20392 | reverse complement strand
GGGCTCGGCGGCGTGCCGGTCGTGTTCAACGAGCGCGCGCTGGCGGTCGCGCCGGCGGTGCCGACGTTCGCGGCCTGCTGATGGTGACGTGTGCGTGATGCCGCGCAAGCGGCGGCGAGCCGGTGAAACGCCGCGTGCATGCGCGCGGCGTTCGTTGCCTGCCGGATGGCCGGCAGGCTGCTACTGCTTGAGGAATGAGGCGAGCCAGCGCGGTGTCGCCGCGCGATCGAAGACGACGTGCAGCGACGGATTGAATGCGCCATATTCGCGCCCGTGGCGTTCGGCAAGCAGCGTCAGCGATCGGGGCGTATGAAACGAGAGGTGCCCGTTGCGCGGCATGCAGTACCACCACTGATCGATGCCGTCATCGAGGATCTCCTGGGTGATCAGCAACGTCTGGAACAGCAGCGCGCCGCCGGGCTTCCGGTAACGCATGATCTGGTCGAAGAGGTCGAACGGTGCCGGATGATGCTCGAATACCTCGAACGACACGATCGTATCGAACTGGCCTTCGGGGGGAACCGGGTGCGAGAACGGATCGTACGACGTCACGTCCGTGAAGCCGCGCGATAACAGTTTCCGTTCCAGCAGGCCCAGCCCCGAGCCGAAATCGAGCACCCGGTCTTCCCGCATTTCCGGAAAGCTGTTGCAGATCAGGTCGGCCTGCTGTTGCGGACGGATCTCGAGATACTCGGGGTCGTGGCGCGCATAGTCGTCGTTATAGACATGCTGCGCGAAATCGTCGTGGGTCCAGCTGTCGAACATCGGGGCCCACGTGAAGCCGCATTGCTCGCAAGCGTGGTAGTAGACCGGAACCCCCGTATACGGGTCGACTTTTTTCCGGCCATGCAGTCGGCGCCGCCGCGCGAGAAATCGACCAGGCCGCAGAGGGGTGCGTGGGCCGCACACACTTTGCAGGCAATGGCCGCCGGGTGGCGATTCAGGTCGTGACTCAAATCCCGTTCTCCTGTTCGCCAGCGAGGCGTGCGTGTGACGGATGGTGCCGGAGACGCTATCACGGTCGCATCGGCCGTCGCGACCGTGCGCGGCGGCGTGGCCAGGCGTGTCTACGGACGCAGCAGGTCGAACCCGCCGAATACGACGACACCGCTCAATACGATCATCGCGACGGAGTGCTGGCCGAAGTAGAGAATCGCGGCGGCAAGCCACGTCGTGATGCAGAAGGCGCCGATGCGGGCCATCGTGTGTTCCTCGAATGCGTGATGAAGTGCGTGCGCGCCGCACGGCGTTCATCGCCCGAAACGGCGAGCGGCGCCCACCGGCGGACGAAAAGGGCGACCCGAGCAGCGACGACCGCGGCGCCGGCACGTGTTGGGTGCCACGCCCGGAAGGGCGGGAGTCGAGGCCGGCGGCGTTGCGCACGCGTGCCCGGAGGCGACCGGCGCGCGCATCCCGCTGGCGAAGCCGCGATTTTACCAGCGCCACCGTGCCGCCAATCTGGCCCTTTCGTGGCCAAAATGCGGTGATCTTCCGTCAAATCAGTCCGGCCCCGATACTAAAGTTTCGTGTGACGAATGCCGTAAACGAGTTGGAAGGCAGTTTCCCCCCAGTCACGATTCGCTTACCGACATACGGACCGATACGATGCAGATCGATTTCTCCACGACCACACGCTCCCCGCTGGCGGACGGCAGCCTGAACGCGAACGCTTCGTCCGGCGCCACGGCGGCGACGTCGGCCACGCCCGCCGCAACGTCGTCCACCGATGGCGCGACGGGTACCTCGGGTGCAACGAGTACGACGGGCACCACGGGCACGAAGGATGCGACCGGCGCCTCCGGTCAGACGCTTGGCGCATCGGGCGCGTCGTCGGACAGCCCGGCAGTCGCCCAGCTGAAAGCGCTGATCGACCAGTTGCAGAAACAGCTGGCCACGATCGAACGCCAGATGGCGAGCGCGGCGCAGCGCGCGAAGGACGACCCGGCCGCGGCGATCGAACAGCAGTCGCTGAGTGCGAACGCCAGCGCGATCTCGGGGGCGCTTTCGACCGCGATCTCGCAACTCGCGGCGGCGATCGAGAAATCGGGCGGCTCGCAGGCGGGCGGGCTGGTGTCGACGCAGGCCTGACCGGTCGCGGCCGCGTCGGCCGCACGCATTACAATCGCAAGCACGTCTCTCTCGAAAGGACGGCGGAACGATGAATGCGGAACTCAACGACGACGACCTCGCCCGCTTCGAGTCGCAAGGCGGTACGCCGCTGCCGGCGGCCGACGAGCAAGGATGGCTGGAACACGACGGCGCGCGCATCTGGCACGCGTCGTTCGGCCAAGGCCCGGCGGTCGTGCTGCTGCACGGCGGCCTCGGCCACGGCGGCAACTGGGGCAACCAGGTGCCGGCGCTGCTCGCGGCCGGCTATCGCGCGATCGTGATCGACAGCCGCGGCCACGGCCGCAGCACGCGCGACGACCAACCCTATTCCTACGAACGCATGGCGTCGGACGTGCTCGCGGTCCTCGACGCGCTGCACGTCGACCGTGCGCGCTTCGTCGGCTGGAGCGACGGCGCGTGCATCGCGCTCGTGCTGGCCGATCGCGCGCCGGAACGGGCGGCCGGCGTGTTCTTCTTCGCGTGCAACATGGACCCGAGCGGTACGAAGGAGATCGTGCCGGGCCCGCTGCTCGACCGCTGCTTCGCGCGGCACCGCAAGGACTACGCGGAACTGTCCGCGACGCCGGACCAGTTCGACGCCTTCGTCGCGGCGGTCAGCGAAATGATGCGCACGCAACCGGATTACCGCGCGCAGGATCTCGCGGCGATCGCCGTGCCGGTCACGATCGTGCTGGGCGAGCACGACGAATTCATCCGGCCCGAGCACGCGACATACCTGGCGCGCACGATTCCGGGCGCAACGCTGACGACCCTGCCCGGCGTGAGCCATTTCGCGCCGCTGCAGCGGCCTGCGCGGTTCAACGCGGCGATGCTGGCGTTTCTCGAGCGGCTGCCGGGGTAACGACAGCGAACCGATTTGGAAATCCGCAGAATTTTTGCCGACGGAGGGAGGCGATTTGCCTCCCTCCTGGAGTCTGTCTTTCCCCGCCACGTCTTTAAATCGGGGTGCTGCGCCAGGAAAATTTTTTCAATCCTTCGCGTGCGCGCATGTAAATCTCGCAAAGAAAAAATATCACCACAATCGGACTCACCCATCCGAGCGTGTTTGAATAAGCTCCCAGCCATGATCCGGACAATAATTGAAGTATCGGGGCGGGATGCACGACATTGAAATGAATGGCTGCCTTTATGGGATTTACGACCAGAAAAATCAAAAGAAATGTGGAGATGACGAAATACAAAGCAATATTGAGTTTCTTTTGTGTCTGAGTGTTTCCTGGTGCACGGTCAGGGTCCGGCCAGCTGAACAGTTCCGCGACCCATCCACTTGGGCGTTGTTTGTGTTTCAATGAACCAATGGAGGGGCTCGCGGTAGCTCCGGACCGACCTAGGCGCAGGCTAATCACGCTGCAAAAAAGCACTGGGCACAGCAGGAAAGCTAGTGTTCGCGTGAGAAGGGAAGCCCGGCTTTCTCCGCGGCGAATGCATAAGAGATAGATTGGAACGCAAGTCAAAATATAGCTGCCTAAAATTGCAAGATCCGGATTAATATTTGTAAAGAATTTTGGAATTAACCAGATCAGTGTAAGAAGCCATGTTATGGTGATGAGCATTGCAACACCAGTTGCATATGCGGTGAGGCAAATCGCGAAGAACCAGCCGATGGTTCTGAGAAAGGAATTATCGGATGTCATTTGCCGGAACATCAGACGCTTGCCCATGGCAAGGACAGTCTCGAGACTATCGCCGCCGACATCAGATTTTGTCATCGCGCCCCCAACGTCAATCATCTGACTCAACGTGCGAGTCAAAGCATGCGTTTTCGGGTTCTGCTTGTACTGAGCCTGGAGTGCATCAAGCGCTTTTAGCGGATCTAATGCAGGTTCAAATTTCTTGATAGTGCCGTGGTACCCCGCATAAGCCAACGCTGCAGCTTCGACAGGGGTGAAGTAGTCGAGGTCGGTGCGAATGTCGGCAAGCATGGCGCGGATGGTGTTACGGACACCGTGCCAGCATGGTTCGTCGTCACGTAGGGAGACGAGTTCCACGTCCTGCCGGTCGATCAATTCGAGGCGTCCTTCCTCGGCGGAGAATTCGAGAAGTTTTTGCATGGCAAACCCGGCCGACACCGCTTTTTTTGTATCAAGAGTCATCCCCTGTGACGCATCAATGCAGAGGATCTGGACCGAGGGGCCGGTAGTACCCATTGGAGCCAGCAGGGATTGAACGCCGGTTTTGTCGACGATTCCGGCATCGACATACTGTGTGCCGTCGATGGCGCGAGGCTCGAATACGCCCGGCAGGGCGGTGGCTGCGGCAAGCCAACCTCCAACGTCATCCGTATCGATGAGCTGGTGTCCAACGATCTCGCGGTTCTCCAATTTAACGGTATTGAGAATGACTTCGAACGGCAAATGAGAGAAGTGACCTGCCTTCCATTTGAATTGCCGCTCGACCGAGCGGCCGAGGAAGAACGTCTTCTTGTCCAGCGAGTTAAGAAGAAATGATGTGTCAAGCAACGCCGAAGTCCGGGGATCCTTTGCCGAGATAGCTGACAGCGCGGCATAGGCAGCAATCGACGCTTGTGTTCCGATTTCATTCTGCGTGGTGCTTGGCGAAGCTGAGTTTCTCAGCTCATGGAATTTTTCAGCGTAATGCAAAGCGGCGAATGCGCCTCCTGACACCGCGGATATACGACGTATGGATCCGAGGTGACCCAGCTTGCCAAGAGCGATAAGCGCGCCGATTTGAAAGAATGCAGCCCGAAAGCCACCGCCAGAGAGCGCGAGATCGAATGGCCGAGACGTGAAATTATTCATTGGATTATTGAGGATTTTTGTATTGATCGCGTAGTTTGGCAAGGGTGTCGTCACCCCTGCCTTTGTGCAAGGGCGCATCTTCCCCGTCCTAACTCTCTTGTCTTTTTCGGCGTGGCTGGCGCTTTCTTGAGCGAAAGATCGATAGCTTATCGATTTGCCGAGCGGTGTCGGTTGGTCATGTGTCGATGGTTTCGAATGGCATTCCATTTTCGCAACCCGGTGTGCACCGATATTCGAAAAATTCCCCCATAAGTTTTTCTTGTGTCTTGTGAAAAATAACATCGATTGTGAAGTGCGCGCGATCAATCGATAGTCGTGCCTCGACAGGTTCGTGGGTGCGGCGATGGCACGACAGGTGTGGTGAGAAGCGCCACGTCGCGGCATCGGCCGATCGCGTGTCTCGAATAAAGAACGTGAGCCTGTCCATCACCGATTCAACAGCCAGACATTCAAGGAATCACAGCCATGTCATTCAAGATGAGGCACATCGTTGCCCCATTGTTCGTCGCCGCGTGCGCCACCGCCACGGCCGGCCGCGCGGCCGCCGCCACCCAGGACGACCTCCACGACACCGTGACCCGCTACATCGCGCCGCTGATGAAGCAGTACGCGATTCCCGGCATGGCGATCGGCATCGTCGCCGACGGCAAGCCCTACGTGTTCGACTACGGCGTGATGTCGACGCAAACCGGCAAGCCCGTCACCGGCGATACGCTGTTCGAAATCGGCTCCGTCAGCAAGACGCTGACCGCGACACTCGCGGCCGACGCGCAGGAGGGCGGCGAACTGTCGCTGGCCGATCCGGCGGGCAAGTACCTGCCCGCGGTGCAGGGCAAGCCGTTCGGCGTCGTGACGCTGCTCAATCTCGGCACGCACACGCCGGGCGGCATGCCGCTGCAGGTGCCGGACAGCATCCGCGATGACGCGGGCCTGATCCGCTATCTCGATGCGTGGCGGCCCGCGTATGCGCCGGGCACGTATCGCACATACTCGAACGTCGCGATCGGGATGCTCGGGTGGCTCACCGCGAAGGCGATGCACAAGGATTTCGCGGTGCTGATGGAGCAGCGGCTCTTTCCCGCGCTCGGGATGACGCACACGTACATCAACGTGCCGGAAGCACGCCAGGCCGACTATGCGCAGGGCTATACGCAGGACGGCAAGCCGATCCGGATGACGGGCGGCATGCTGTGGCAACCGGCCTACGGCGTGCGGACCACGGCGGCCGACCTGCTGCGCTTCGTGCAGGCGAACATGGGGCTGATTGAAACCGCGCCGCGCCTGCAGCGCGCGCTCGAGCGCACGCACACCGGCTATTTCCGCGCGGGGCCGCTGACGCAGGACCTGATCTGGGAACAGTATCCGTATCCGGTCGCGCTGCCGACGCTGATCGAAGGCAACTCGATGAAGATGCTGCGCGACGGGGTAGCGGCCACCGCGATCAAGCCGCCGCTCGCGCCGAGCGCGGATACGTGGATCAACAAGACGGGCTCGACCAACGGCTTCAGCACCTATGTCGCGTTCGTCCCCGCGAAGCGGATCGCGATCGTGATGCTCGCGAACCGCAGCTATCCGAACGAGGATCGCGTGAAGGCCGCGTACGGGATTCTCGGCGCGCTCGACGGCCGGCGGTAACGTTTCCACCGGAAAGTCGGCCGTTTCACCCGGCCGGCTCTCCCCAAAAAAACTGATACCTGTATCGGCGCGCTTCTGCAAAACGAAATACGTGCATCGCATCCCCTGAGCAGAATCCGGGCAGATCTCCGGGCGTGTCCGGATAGTTCAGTCAGGGGGAAACATGAGGAAGACCACTCTCGCGCGGCTGCTGTGCGGGCTGACCTTGGTCAGCGCGCTCGGCGCATGCGGCGGCAACATGGATGGCACGGGCGCGGCAGGCGCGTCGGCGAACGCGGCCGGCGGGTCCGGCGGCACCGACAACGGCAAGGGCAACGGCGGCAACCCGCCGGGCCAGCAGGTCGCGAACCGCGCGCTCGTGATCGAGCTCGACGGCGTCACTTATGCGGCACTGCAGGCCGGCATCGCGGGCGGCACGCTGCCGAACCTCGCGAAGCTGCACGTCGCGCCCGCCTACAGCGGCGGCGTCAACGGCCTGCTGTCGCAGCAGCCGAACCTCGACACGCCGAGCTGGGCCACGCTGCTCACCGGCGCGTGGGGCAATCGTCATCAGGTGCTGTCCGACGCACCGAACCAGGCGCTGCAGGCGCCGACCACCTTCGACACGCTGAAGACCGCGAACGCGGGCCTGCTCGGCGCGGCCGTCGGGTCGCCGGCGCTCGCATCGCTGCTGACCACCGGGCGCAATGCGGGCAGCCTCGACACGCTCGCGAACTGCGCGGCGGTCGACAGCTGCGTCACGCAGCAAGGCGCCACGATGATCCAGCAGGGCTACTCGCTCGTCGTCGCGCAATACCACTCGGCGCAGGATGCCGCGCTGAACTACGGCCTCGGCGCGTCGGCGTACGCGAATACGCTGCAGCAGCTCGACGCGGCCGTCGGCGCGCTCGTCGCCGAAACCGCGAAGCGCAACAAGGAGAACTGGCTGGTCGTCGTGACCGGCGGCCACGGCCTGAACGCGGCGGGCGGCAGCGACGGCCTGCCGCTGCTGTCCGAATCGACGACCTTCATCGCGATGAACCAGGCCGACAACGGACGACTGGGCAGCGCCGCACAGCCGGCGTCGCTGGCCGACCTGCACACGCGCGCCAGCATCGCCGATGTCGCGCCGACCGTGCTCGCGCAACTCGGCGCGCTGCCCGCGCCGTCCGCATATGAAATGGACGGCGGCGA
>NZ_JAAGPB010000038.1:0-36798 GCF_017104585.1 Burkholderia sp. Ac-20392 | reverse complement strand
CAGCAAGCAGCAAGCAGCAAGCAGCAAGCAGCAAGCAGCAAGCAGCAAGCAGCAAGCAGCAAGCAGCAAGCAGCAAGCAGCAAGCAGCAAGCAGCAAGCAGCAAGCAGCAAGCAGCAAGCAGCAAGCAGCAAGCCCCAAGCCCCAAGCCCCAAGCCCCAAGCCCCAAGCCCCAAGCCCCAAGCCCCAAGCCCCAAGCCCCAAGCCCCGAGCCCCGAGCCCCGAGCCCCGAGCACCGAGCCCCGAGCGCAACGCCGCCGCTCGTCCAATCCCTCCCGTTGCGTCCCGCGATCTGCCGCCACCGTCACCGGCCGACATGGCGCATGTTCACGTCGGACGACAAAAGCACACAAATCTGATCAATCCCTCCGAGCGTTTCTTGTAACGATTCGTAATATCGCGCCGCCGAGCGTTTCTGACAGACGAACCGTTGAATCCGCATCCGTTTTCCATGCAACAAGTCACGACGACAAGCCCGCCGCCGATCCTGGCGGCACCGGTAGATGCCATGCTGCACGCCGTGATCGATGAGGTTGTCCACCGGAGCGTGTCGGAAGCGACGACGCGCAGCGGCTACATGCGATGCGCTGACTATGCGATCGTCGGCGCGCAGGTGCTGACGCTGCTGACCGGCAAGCCTTATCGGCCGTTCGCGGGTGGCGAGGTGCTGGATTTCGGCGACGGCAACCTGTATGCGCTGTGCACGACGCGCGAGCGGCGCCGCACCGCGCGGCATCTGTCGCAGCTGGCGAGGTATCACTGCTGGATCGAGGCGCGTCACGACGATATCGGCGGCCGCACGCGCAAGGAAATCGTCGATTTCACGCTGCGCCACGACGAGACCGTGGCGAGCAATCTGGGGATGCCGTTCGCGCGCGCCCACCAGGCGTATTTCTGGGGCTGGGACGACGAACACGCGGTACCGGCCGAGCTGCACGATCATCCGGTCTTCGCGAAACAAGGCCCCGTGTGGCGCTGGGCCGAGCGTGAGTGCACGTCGCTGCTGCGCGCCTACGAGCGCGAGCGGCCGGGCTATTTCGGGCGTCAGGTATCGCGTGCGATCGATCTGTTTGCCGATCGCGTGGAAGGGCTTGGCTGACCGCACGCCCGCATCGGGCGAATCGCGGCAAGGCTGCCTGCCACGACGGCGTGAGCCAGGGAGGGAGCCCGGCGCGCTTGCGCACCACCGGGCGTGAGTGAAGTTTCCAGGCGAGACGCCGTGCGCGGCGGCGCGAGCCGGTCGATCCGTTGACCGGCGGCCGCCGCCACGATCATCGGGCAGCCCTGGCGTTCATCACTTGTTCGCCAGCGTGCCGGCGCTGTTGGCGCCGCCGAACAACTGCGTCAGGTACTTCGTGTTCGAGTTCATCTTGGCCATCAGCGAGTTGAGTGCCGTGAACTGCGCCTGGTACTGCTTGGTCAGCTGGTCGGCGTAGTCCGTCAGGTCCGACTGCTGCTTGGTGACGCGCTTCAGATCGGCGTTCAGCGCGTTCGTGCGCACGTCGATCATCCCGTCTTTCTTCGTGAACGGTGCGATCTGCTCGGCCAGGTGCGCGCCGATCCCGTTCTTCGAGTTGAACAGGCGCGCGACGCCCGCCTGGTTGGACGACAGCGCGCTGTCGAGCTTCGCGCTGTCGATTTTCAGCGTGCCGTCCTTCTCCAGCGTGATGCCGAGCGACATCAGGTTCGTGTGCCCGTTGCCGTTCTCGTTGGGGACGCCGAGCGCGACGCTCGACGCGAGCGAGTTGCGGATCGTGTTCAGCGTCGAATCGCCGATCAGCGCACCCTGCGAGTTCGCGCCCGGCGTGAAGCTCGTCAGCGTGCCCATCGTCTTGACGACGGTGTTGTACAGGTTCACGAAATTCGTGATCGTCGCCGCCTGCGCCTTCGTATCGGTGCTGATCGTCAGCGTCTGCGGCCCGGTCGCGTTGATCGCGTCCGCCGACAGGTTCAGCGTGACGCCGGTCAGCACGCCCGACACCGCGTTGCTCGCGCTGGTCGATGCGATGCCGTTGAGCGTGAACTTCGCGTCCTGCGCGGCGGTGCTCTGCTGCCACGCGGCCGCGCTGTTCGCCGACTCGATCTTCGATGCGCCGCCGGACGTGTCGGCCGTCGACTTGACGCCGAGGCTCGACAGCCCGTTGTCACCGGACAGGTCGCCGACCGCGACGCTGATCGCGTTCGCCGAGCCGGTCTTCGTCGACGAGAGCACGAGGTGCGAGCCGTCGGTGCCCTTGATGACGGTTGCGCTGATCCCCGGGTTGTCGGACGCGGAGTTGATCGCGGCCGCAATGCCCGACAGCGTGTTGTTCGTGCTGCCGACCGGGACCTTGAACGACTGGCTGCCGAGCGACAGCGTCAACGTGCCGGTGCCGAGCGCCTTGCTCCCGTCGAAGCCCGACGACGCGAGCGCCTGCGAGGTTGCGATCTGCGTGACGCCGACCGTGTAGGTGCCGGCAACCGCCCCGACGCCTGCGGTTGCGGTCAGGCCCTTGCCGCTCGCGACTGCGTTGAACGTCGACTGCAGGGCGCCGTTCTTCAGCGACGCGAGGCCCGCCTCGAGCGCGCCCAGCGCCGACGACAGCGCGCCGAATGCGGAAATCTGCGTCGTGTTGGTGGCTTGCGTCGAGGTCAGCGCGGCCGCGCGGCCGGCCGTCTTCGCGTTCACCAGCACCTTGACGAGCGCGTTGATGTCCGACGTATTGCCGGTCGAGCCGCTGATGATCGATTGCACCGCCTGTTGCATCACGCTGTTCGAGTTCGCGCTGCTGTTCACGGGCGTGTTGATTGCCATGGGTGGTCTCCGGTTGGAAAGCGATCCCGTGACGAGCGGCTGCCGGGACGGCCTGCGGCGATTCGCCTGCAGGCCGCGTCCGGCGAGACGCGTTCCGGGGTTCACGGGAATGTCGGGAAAACGTAAGGACGTGCGCTATCGTATATTTAAATCGGAATTTATTGGTAATTTTTTGTAATGCATGTTGAGAAAAATGCAGACGAGAATGCCGTGATGTCGTGTGGGCTAAAGGTTTGCGATTTTTTGCCGTTAACACATCGTTTTGATTGAATTTATTAAAGGCGCTTTGCCGACATTGAATACTGACCGGCGGCGTGAATGTTTGATCGGATTCTTGCGCTGACGCTGCTAAACATCGCGTCGATCGACGGTGGGCGAAAGGTGTTCTGCGTGCGGGTATCGGGCTGAAATCCTTGTCCAACAGACATATCCGCCACGGGCGACCTCAATCCGCATGCCCGCGGAACGCTTTCTTTTACCAATGCGCATTTCCAGGCCACGCGCCTTTGCCCGGAACAGGGGGCTTTGCCGGCTGGAAATAATGTCGAGTTTTCCGCTTAATTCATTGATAACGGTTGCTGCACGGAACGTGTCGTCGAATAACGATTGCGATACGTTGGTGTGGCCTGTTCTCGCCAATTGAAGCTTTTATATCGACTGGATACGGAAGCCGGATATGAGAGCGGGCGGTTTTCATGTTCTTGAAACATGATGGCAGGTCCATTTGACCGGATTCGTTGCTGCTGCGTCACGGCCTTGTTTCGCATGATTGTCCACTTAAACGAGACAGCGAATCATATTTCGGCGGATTGATGATTTTTGGGGAGACAGTAGACTGCATCCGTGCTTCGCCAGAACCGATCCGGAGCGCACCAAAAACGGTGCGACTGGGTGGATTCTTCGGCGGCGGGCCAGCCGGCTTGCTGTTCGATTGTGCGAGGAGTGGTTCGTTGCCGACCTGGCGCGCCGATTCGGCGCGTATCGGCACCGGATGCATCAAACCGTCAATTCAAGGGTGATTGCCATGCGTTACGTTTCACTGGAGTCGAAGAAGGACGAGCTGCTGCTGGCGGCTCGCGTGCTGATGATGATCCTGTTCGTGCTGTTCGGCTGGCAGAAGCTGAGCGGCTTCTCGGGCACGGTCGCGTACATGGCGTCGACGGGGAACCCGGCGCCCGAGCTGGCAGCCGCGATCGCGGTCGGGGTCGAGCTGGCCGGCGGCCTGTTGATCGCGATCGGGTTCTATACGCGTCCGCTCGCACTGGTGTTCGCGGCCTATACGCTCGCGACCGCGCTGATCGGCCATCGCTACTGGGCGCTGCAGGGGATGGAGCAATACATGGCGATGATCAACTTCTACAAGAACGTGAGCATCATCGGCGGGCTGCTGTTGCTCGCGCTGACAGGCCCGGGGCGGTATTCACTCGACCGGAAGTAAGGCAGTACGAAGTTTCCCGCAGGTGTGACGGCCCGGTGCGTGCGAGCGCACCGGGCTTTGCTTTCTGGCGGCGATCGCGGTGTGGCGGCTCCGCAGATTGCACGCGCGCACGGGCGGCCACGCGGTGCGTCGACGTCGTCGGCGGAACCGGCGTCGTCCCGGCGGACGGTGCGCCGCGTCGGGCGTCGGTCGCAGCGAACACGACGCACGCCCGTCGCGGGGTTACCGACCTGCCACCACGATGGTCCGGCTGTCATACTCGGCTATTCTCCCGACGACCATGGCGCGAACGTCGAACGCGACCTCGCGCACTCCCAAGTCACTTGAATTGCCGCCCATGCCAAACCCGACCGCGTCGACCGACCTCCCCACCATTCTCCTCATCGGCGCCGCAGGCCTCCTCGGCCGCGCGGTTGCCGCCTCGTTGGCCCGCGAATCGTCACTGAACCTCGTCGCGACCATCCGGAACCCGCAAGGCGCAGGCGCAAAACGCCTCGCACTGCCCCCGGACAACCTCGCCGAACTCGACGTCCTCGACGAGCCGGCCCTCGAACACCTGTTCGCCACCCGCCAACCGGCCGCCGTGATCATCTGCGCGGCCGAACGCCGCCCCGACGTCTGCGAACGCGACCCTGCCGGCGCCCGCGCGATCAACGTCACCGCGCCGGCCCGCATCGGCGCGCTCGCCGCGCGCTACGGGGCATGGACGCTCGGCATCTCCACCGACTACGTCTTCGACGGCAAGGCGGCCCCGTACACGGAAGATGCCGCGCCGAATCCGCTGAACATCTACGGCCGCACGAAGCTGGAAGGCGAGGCGGCACTGCTCGCCGCATCGCCGCTGTCGTGCGTGCTGCGCCTGCCGCTGCTCTACGGCCCGATCGTCGACTGGAGTGAATCGGCCGTCACGAGCCTCGTGCCGGCGATCGTTGCCTCCGCACGGCCGGGCGCCGACGCGGTCGGCATGGACGCATGGGCGATTCGTTACCCGACGTATACGCCGGACGTCGCGGACGTCATCCGCGACCTGACGCTGCGCCATCTCGCGGGGGCGTCGATCACGGGCCTCCGTCACTGGTCGGGCGAGGAGCCGATGACGAAGTACGACATCGCGCGGCGGATCGCGGCCGCGCTCGGCATCGACGCCGCGCTCAAGCGGATCGATCAGCCGACCGACGCAACGCCGCGCCCGTACGATTGCCATCTGGACGCATCGCGCGTGCGTGCGGCCGGGATCGATCACGCGACGCCGTTCGATGTCGCGCTGCGCGCCGTGCTGCGCGACGCTCCGCAGGTGCTGTAGGATCGGGCGCCACTCGCGGCCCGCGCCGCCCGCGCCACGCATGTCGTTCGCGAGCGAGCCCGACCCGCACCTCATCGCCCACCCAGGAGCCCAGCCATGCAACTGAAATGGCTCGAAGACTTCGTCGAACTCGCGCGCACGCGCAGCTTCACGCGCGCAGCGGAGAACCGCTTCGTCACGCATCCGGCGTTCGGCCGCCGCATCCGGTCGCTCGAGGAATGGGTCGGCACGCGCCTGATCGCCCGCACGAAGCCGCTCGAACTGACGGCGGCCGGCACCGTGTTCCTCGATGCGGCGTCGAACGCGCTAGACATCCTGCACGGCGCGCGCACGCAACTGCAGGAAGCATCGCCGGTGCTGGAGAACAACCTCCGGATCGCCACCGGCCGCACGCTCTCGGCCACCTTCTTCCCCGACTGGTACGACGAAACGGTTGCGCGCGCAGGCTTTTTCACGGCGACGGTATCGACCGGCAGCGCGGAGGAAGCGATCCTGCAGCTCACGGCCGGCGATGCCGACATGCTGATCGTCTATTCGAGCCCGCATACGCGGCTGCTGATCGATCGCGACCGCTTCGACTGGCTGTCCGTCGCGCGCGAGGTGCTGGTGCCGGTCAGCGCATTCGACGCGCGCGGCACCGTGCGCTACCGGCTGCCGGCCGGGCAGGCGCCGGTGCCGTGGCTTGCGTTCGCGCGCACGCTGACGCTGCGCGCGGTGCTCGCGCGCCATCTTGCCGAAATGCCGAACCGCCCGACGCTGCGTCCCGTGTACCAGGCCGATTCGTATGAAGCGATTCTCGCGATGGCGCGTCGCGGGCTCGGTCTCGCGTGGCTGCCGCAGCGGCTCGTCGCCGACGACGTGCGGCGCGGCGAGCTCGCGATTGTCGGCGGCGCCGACTGGCAGATCGGCTTCGACATCGCGCTATACCGGCGCCGCAACGATCCGCACCCGGTACTGGATGCGATCTGGCGCACCGCGCCGTCACGCGACGACGGCGCGGATTAGCCGCGCCGGACAGCGGTTCCGGCGCCCGCGCGCCGATCGGCACGATTGCGTGCCGAAACGGCACGAACGCCCGCCCCGCGTTGCCTACACTCCGCGCTTGACTGGCCCGAACGGCCGCCGGCCACGCCGCGCGCCGTCTTTCAAAATCCTGACGGCCAGCATTACCGGAGGAGCACAGGGATGATCCGCAACACGCACGCCGCGACGCCGGCCCCGCACAACCCGTGGCGCGAGATCTGCGCCGCGAGCATCGGCAACGCGCTGGAGTTCTACGATCTGCTGATCTACGGCTATTTCGCGATCGTCATCGGCCAGCTGTTTTTCCCCACGCACGACGCGGCGACTTCGCTGCTGCTGTCGGTGGGCACATTCGGCATTTCGTTCGTCACGCGCCCGCTCGGCTCGATCGTGCTCGGCAGCTATGCCGACCGCGCGGGCCGCAAGGCATCGCTGACGATGTCGATCGGCCTGATGATGCTCGGCACCGCGATGATCGCGTTCGCGCCGACGTATGCGCAGATCGGCATTGCGTCGCCGCTGCTGATCATCGTCGCGCGGATGCTGCAGGGCTTCTCGACCGGCGGCGAATTCGGCGCGGCGACCGCGTTCATGGTCGAGCAGGCCGATGCGAAGCGGCGCGGCTTCTTCGCGAGCTGGCAGATGTCGACGCAGGGGCTCGCGACGGTGCTCGCGGCCGGCGTGTCCGCGCTGCTGAGCCTGCTGCTGACGACCGACCAGCTGCATGCGTGGGGCTGGCGCGTCGCGTTCTCGGTCGGGCTGCTGATCGGCCCGGTCGGGCTCTACATCCGTCGCAACATCGACGAACCGGCCGATTTCCGCCGGCTCGGCGAGAAGGGGCGCGCGAAGTCGCCGCTGCGCGACGTGTTCGCGCGCGATCGCGCGAACCTGCTGCTCGGCGCGGGCGTCGTCGCGACGGCCACCGCGTTCAACTACGTGCACAAGCTGTACATGCCGACATACGCGGTCAAGCAGCTGCATATCCCGGCCACGTCGTCGTATCTCGGCGCGGTCGTCACGGGCGCGATGCTGATGGTCGCCGCGCCGGTCGTCGGCCACCTGTCGGATCGTTTCGGCCGCATCCGCGTGATGCTGATCGCGCTGATCCTGGTCGGCGTCACGACGTGGCCGCTGTTCGTGATGTTGAACCGCTATCCGACGGTCGAGACGTTGCTCGCGGTGCAGGCGCTGGTCGGCCTGCTGATCGCGGTGAGCCTCGCGCCGCTGCCGGCGCTGCTCGCCGACATCTTCCCGACGAGCACGCGCGGCACGGGCCTTGCGCTGTCGTACAACTTCTCGGTGACGCTGTTCGGCGGCTTCGCGCCGCTGATCGTGACCTGGCTGATCGACGCGACGCACAACAAGCTGGCGCCGAGTTTCTACGTGATGGCCACAGCCGTGCTCGGGATCACGTCGGTGATTGCGCTCGGCCGCCGGATGCGCGGCGCGGCCGCCGCCACCGTGCCGTCGACACGCGCGACCGAGGCGTGACGCGCCGGCCCCTGGCCCGATTCCGGCGCAACCGGCCCACGCAGGCTGCGCCTTTCCCGAACCCTGTTGATCCTTTCCGACATGACCACGCTTGAAGCCATCCGCGCCGCATTGCCGGCCTATCCGATCGAAGTGGCCTTCCCCGACATCGCGCGCTGGCGCGCGGGCAATACGGGCATCGACTATCTGCACACGTTCGACAGCGGCCGGCCCGGCAAGCACGTGATGATCCTCGCGCTGACGCACGGCAACGAAGTCAGCGGCGCGATCGCGGTGGACACGTTGCTGGCCGCGGGCCTGCGCCCGGTTGCGGGCCGCCTGTCGCTCGGCTTCGGCAACGTCGGCGCGTACGAGCACTTCAGTGCGGAGAACGCCGATGCGACCCGCTACCTCGACGAGGACATGAATCGCGTGTGGACGCCGGCCGCGCTCGACGGCGCGCGCGACAGCCGCGAGCTTGCGCGTGCGCGCGCGATGCGTCCGCTGCTCGATACGGTCGACCTGCTGCTCGACATTCATTCGATGCACGAAGCGTCCGCGCCGTTGATGATGACCGGGCCGCTCGAGAAGGCGATTGCGCTGGCGGCCGCGATCGGCACGCCGGAGCACGTGATCATCGATCGCGGCCATGCGAACGGCACGCGGCTGCGCGATTACGGCGGCTTCGGCGATCCGGCCAGCGCGAAGAATGCGCTGTTGATCGAGACGGGCCAGCACTTCGCCGCGAGCGCACGCGATGTCGCGCTCGACAGCGCGGCGCGCTTCCTGCTGCATGCGGGTGTGGTCACACGCGACGACGTCGCGGCCTTCCTGACGCAAGCCGCGCCGGCGCGGCAGAAGTTCGTCGAGATCACGGAGCCGGTCGTCGCGCGTTCGATGGATTTCCGGTTCTCGCAACCGTTCACGGGGCTCGAAGTGATCGAGAAAGCCGGCACCGAGATCGCGCGCGACGGCGACGAGGTGATCGTCACGCCGTACGACAACTGCGTGATCGTGCAACCGTCGATGCGCCATCTCGGCGTGAACGTCACGATGATGCGGCTGGGGCGATTGCTGGATCGCTGATGCCGCCTGCGGCGGGCTGCCGGGCCGCAGCCGGCGGTGCCGCTCATGCGATGAGCTGCGCGCTACACCGCATACGATTCACGCACCGGTGCGGCGTGCGTCCCGAACGCGGTCGCGGCAGGCGGGCGGGCATCGAGCGCTTCCTGTAGCGGCGGCGCGCCGTCGTCGTCGCGGACGATGAACGTCGAAATCATCGTGACGAGCTGCCTGCTCTGGTCGTCCAGCGACTGCGCGGCGGCGGCCACTTCCTCGACGTACGCGGCGTTGTGCTGCGTCGCGCGATCCATCTCCGACACGGCCTGATTGACCTGGTCGATGCCGTGGCCCTGCTCGGTCGACGCGGCCGCGATTTCCTCCATCAGGTCGGTCACGCGCGAGATCGCCTGCATGATCTCGGCCATCGACGCGCCCGCCGCATTCACGAGCGCCACGCCGCCCCGCACGCGATCCACGGATTCGTGAATCAGGCCGCGGATCTCCTTCGACGCCGCCGACGAGCGCTGCGCGAGCGAACGCACCTCCGACGCGACGACCGCGAACCCGCGCCCCTGTTCGCCGGCCCGCGCCGCTTCCACGGCGGCGTTGAGCGCGAGGATATTGGTCTGGAACGCGATGCTTTCGATGATGCCGACGATTTCGGCGATCCGGCCGGAGCTGGCGTCGATGCTGCCCATCGCGTCGACCACCTGCGAGACGACCCCGTTGCAGCGTTCGGCGACCCGCACGGCCTGCACCGCGACCTGGCTCGCCTGGCGTACGTTGTCGGCGTTCTGGCTGACCCGCGACGAGAGTTCCGCCATGCTGGCCGCCGTCTCCTCGAGCGACGCCGCCTGTTGTTCGGTGCGTCGCGACAGATCGAGATCGCCGGCCGAAATCTGCGCGGCCGCCGACGCGATCGAGTCCGCGCTCGTCTTGATGCCATTGATCGCGCCCGACAGGTTCGCCTGCATCCGCTTCATCGAATAGAGCACGCTGCCGCGATCGTGCGGCGCGGTCACGATGGCGGCCGTCAGGTCGTTCGCCGCGATGCGCCCGGCAATCTCGACCGCATAGCCGGGCTCGCCGCCCATGGTGCGGACGATGCCGCGATTGATCACCACGACGATGCTGCCCATCACCAGCGCGATGGCCGCGCAAATGCCGAGGCTTTTCGCCAGGCTCGCGTAGAACGCGGCATCGATGTCGTCGACGAACAGGCTGGTGTTGATGATCCAGTCCCACGGCTGATAGGTGTCGATGAACGCGACCCGTACGGCGTCCGTCGTGACCCCGGACGTTTCCTTCGGATAGTCGAAACGCTGGAACCCGCTGCCGGTCTGTCGCGTTGCGTCGATCTGCGCCTGGATGATCGCGGCGACCTTCGGGCTCAGTTCGTTCAGCGACTTGTTCTGGAGCGACGCGTCGAACGGATACATCAGCACCACGCCCTTCGAATTCACGATCGAGAAATAGCCGTAACCCGCTTCGCCGTAGCGCATGCCGCGGATGACGTCCATCGCCTGCCGTTGCGCGTCGTCGACGCTCAGCGCGCCCGAGGCGGCCCGCTTCGCGAACGTGTCGACCGTGGCGAGCGCGATCTGCGTCGCATGAACGAGATCGAGCTTGCGTTCCTCGAGGCGCATCTCGCGGCTCCGGTACGCATCGGTGACGGACAGCAGGACCAGGCAAAGCAGGCTCAGCACCAGCGGCAACGCGAGCCGCTGCTTGAATGACAGCTTCATTGTCGTGAGATCTCCTCGTTGTTGTCGATGTACCGGTCGTCACGGGCCCCGACCCGTCCGGTCGCATGCGATGGGCGTTCGTCGCGCGCCTGCATGCTTCGTGTTGCCCCTGCGGCGAAGAAGGGGGCATGGAAGCCCGAATACGGTGATACGCAGCGCGGCCGATGCTACTGAGCGCCACGTCGGGCGGTCAATCGTGAGCGGTTGCGCGTTCCGTACATTGGCGCCGACGGCGTGACGATGCGTTTTCGTCGGAGAACGGATGGCTCGTTCGGACTGCAAAGGTGGCGTGCCATGGTGCACCTCGTGCCGCGTACGGAAAAGGGCCGCGGGCGCCGCACGCCGAATCGTCATCTGGATGAACGTGTGCCCGATGGAGCGCCGAGAAGCCGTCGCTCGGTGCGCCGGTCGTCGGGATTTCCCCTGATTGTCCAGATCGTTTCGCGTCCTTCGATTTTGATGTACGGAACCGTTCCGGCGCGCGCGTTGTTCTTCCTTCGGAGGGCGAATCTAATGCTTTCCACAAACAGCCCCACTTACGGAGGAGACCGCCATGTTGCACCCGACCATTCGCCGCCTGTTGCGCACCTCGATCGCCATCGCCTGTTGCGCGCATGTTCCCTTGTCGACGGCGGGCGAGACGATCAAGCTCGGGCTGTCGGTGCCGCTGTCCGGCTCCGGTGCGCCGTGGGGCGTCGGCGCGGACTGGCTGTGCCGCAAGGCGGCCGCCGAGATCGCGGCGTCGGGCGGCGTGCGGGTCAAGGGTCAGACGGTCAACTTCGAGTGCGTGACCTACGATAACAAGTACAACGCGGCGGATGGCGCCAAGGTCGCGCAGGCGCTGGTCAACAAGGACGACGTGAAGTTCGTCGCGGGCAGCATCGGCACGGCGCCGGTGCGCGCACTGCAGTCGCTGACCGAGCGCAAGGGCGTGCTGTTGTTCACGACCGCGTGGGGCGCGAGCATCAAGGGGCCGAACTATCCGCTGACGTTTACGCAGATGAACACCACGCTCGAGATCGCGCGGCCGCTGACCGGCTTCATCGCGAAGACGCACCCGATCAAGACCGTCGCGTTGCTGAATCCGAACGACGCGACGGGGCAGGAAACCGAGAAGATCGCGCGCAAGGCGTGGGAGGCGGTGGGTGTCAAGGTGGTGTCGAGCGACTGGTACGAGCGCGGCAGCAGCGAGTTCCAGCCGGTCGCGGCGAAGCTCAGCGCGCTCAAGCCGGACGGCATCGATCTGTGCTCGACACCGCCGGCCGATGCGGGAATCGTGTTCAAGGAGCTGGGCGGCCTCGGCTGGAACGGCGTGAAGATCGTCGAGGTGGGCACCGGCGCGAGCGGGTTGATCGCGACGGGCGGCAGCGCGGTGCAGGGCGTCTACCTGGGGGCGGCGGTGAGCCTCGACGGGGCGTCCGCGACCGCGCACCAGCGCGCGCTCGACGACGGCGTGCGCAAGGCGACCGGCGATTCCATCAACGCGGTGCAGATCGGCATCTACGACGCGGTCTATGCGCTGAAGGCGGCGATGGAGAAGGCGCAGAGCACCGCGCCGGCCGATGTCGCGAAGGCGATGGGCGGCGTGACGTTCACGTCGTTCTACGGCGGCCAGTCGGGGTTCGGCGGCAAGGCGGTGTACGGCTCGCCGCAGCAGATGCTGTTGCCGGTGATCGTCACGCAGCTCAAGGACGGCAAGCTCGTGGAAGTCACGCGCATCGCGTCCGGCGAGCTGCGCTGAGCGTGGCCGCCCCCAACTTTTCGATGCAGGCGGCTTCATGCAGACGCTTCTCCAGTTGATCTTCACCGCGCTGCAGATCGGCGCGGTCTACATTCTGTTCGCGCTCGGGCTGACGCTGATCTTCGGCGTGCTGCGCATCGTCAATTTCGCGCACGGCCAGTTCTTCACGCTGTCGGCGCTGGTCGTGTCGGTGACGGTGCCGTGGTTCGCGAGCGGCGGCCGGCCCGTGTGGCTCGCGTACGCGATCGCCTGCGTGCTCGGCGTGATCGTCACGTCGGCGTTCGGCGCGCTCGTCTACGAGGCCGGCTTCAAGCGCGTCGAGCGCGACATGACGGGCTCGTTCATCCTGTCGGCCGGGCTCGTGCTGATGGTCGAGGGCGGCTTCATGAAGCTGTTCGGCGGCGGCGTGCGCCCGGTGCCGCCGCTGATCGACGGCAACGTCGACGTGCTCGGCGTCAGCATCGCCGCGCAGCGCCTCGTGCTGTGCGGCGTGGCCGCGGCGCTCACGCTGCTGGTGACGCTGGCGCTCGGCGGCACGCGCTTCGGCAAGGCATTGCGCGCAGTGTCGATCGACCACGAGGCCGCGATGCTGCAAGGCATTCCGTACCGGCGCATCGCGTTTCGCGGCTTCGTCGCGGCCACCGCGATCGGCGCGGTCGCGGGCGCGCTGATCGCACCGGTGGCCGCGGTCACGCCGACGCTCGGCGACGCGTATCTGGTCAAGGGCTTCATTGCCGTCGTCATCGGCGGGATGGGCAGCGTGCCCGGTGCGATCCTCGGCAGCCTGTTCATCGCGTTCGTCGAGAGTTTCGTCGGCTTTTATTTCGATCCGTCGGTCGCGAGCCTCGCGATCTTCGTCCTCGTGATGGCGGTGCTGCTGGTTCGACCGAAGGGGCTGCTCGGCCATGAATGATCGTTGCTTTCGTTACGGGTTGCCGGCCGCCGTGCTGGCCACCTTGCTGAGCGTCGCCGCGGGTTCCGGCTACGCGGGGAACCTCGTGATCTGGATCGCGATCGCGGCGATGATGGCGAGCAGCCTCCGCTTCGTGCTGCTGATCGGCGAGCTCAATTTCGCGGTCGCCGCGTTCTTCGGCCTCGGCGCGTATGCGAGCGGCGCCGCGACGACGCTGTGGCAACTGCCGTTCGCGATCGCGCTGCTCGCGAGCGGGGTCGTCGCGCTGCTGGTCAGCGCCGTGTTCGGCTACGTGACGCTGCGCGTCAAGGGCCCGTACTTCCTGCTGATCGGGTTCGCGTTCACCGAGGCGCTTCGCATCCTGTACACGCGTTCGGAATGGCTGGGCGGCAACTCGGGGATGGTGGGCATCTTTCCGCCGGCGCTGCTCGGCGACTGCTTCCCGACCTTCGTGGTGGCGGTGGCGGGCGTGCTGATCCTGCTGCTCGCGTGGATCGAGCACTCGCACGTCGGGCGCGTGTTCGTCGCGATTCGGGACAACGACAATGTCGTGCGTTCGGTCGGCATTCCGGTACATGCGATGAAGGTGCTGTGCTTCTGCATCGCGTCGTTCGTCACCGGCATCGCGGGCGCGCTGCAGGCGTTTTCGAACAATGTGATCAGCCCGCTCGACTTCGGCTTCATGCTGTCGACGTTCGCGCTCGCGTACCTGAAGGTCGGCGGCGAACGGCACGCGCTCGGCCCGGTGGTCGGCGCGGTGCTGCTCGTGCTGCTCGCGAGCGTCGCGCAGCGCTTCGGCGGCGGCGAGCAGATCTTCTACGGCGCGGCGATCGTGTTCGGCGTGCTGTTCATGCCCGATGGCGTGACGGGATGGCTGGCGCGCCGCCGCACCGTGCGCGTGAAGACGGCGCTGCCGTCGGTGACGGGAGACGTGCGATGACCCCGATGAACACGCCGTCGGTCCGGCTGCGCGCGGAGGGCCTGTCGCGACGCTTCGGCGGGCTGCTGGCCGTGTCGGACCTGAGCCTCGAGATCCGCGAGCGCGAGATTCTCGGGCTGATCGGCCCGAACGGCGCGGGCAAGAGCACGACGTTCAACCTGCTCAGCGGCTTTCTCGCGCCGAGCTGCGGCCGGCTGGAGATCGGCGGCCACGACATGACCGGCCGCGCGCCGGAGACGATCAGCCGGCACGGGCTCGTGCGGACCTTCCAGCACGGCAGCCTGATGCGCACGATGACGGTCGAGGACAACATCCTGATCGGTGCGATCGGCGGCATGCGCGGGACGAGTCACCGCGCACGCGCGCGGCGCGTGCGGGAAACGGCCGAGCTGGTGGGGCTGCAGCAGGTGCTCGGCGACACCGCCGGCGACTTGCCGCACGGGCTGCAGCGGTTGGTGAGCATCGCGATCGCGTTCGCGTCGCGACCACGCCTGCTGTGCCTCGACGAGCCGCTGACGGGCCTGAACCAGACCGAGGTGGCCGCCGTGCTCGAGACGTTCCGCACGATTCGCGATCGCTTCGACACGTCGATCCTGCTCGTCGAACACAACATGAAGGCCGTGATGCGTACCTGCGACCGGCTCTACGTGCTGCATCACGGTAAGTTGCTGGCCACCGGCACGCCGGCCGAGATCCGCGAGGATCCGCACGTGCTGGCCGCCTATCTGGGGAACGTGAATGTCGACTGACGCGCCCACCCTCGAGGTGACCCACCTGAACGCGGCGTACGGCGTCGTGCCCGCGTTGCATGGCGTGAGCCTGCGCGTGATGCGCGGGCAGGTCGTCACGCTGATCGGCGCGAATGGCGCCGGCAAATCCACGCTGTTGAAATGCGTGAGCGGGTTGCTGCCCGCGGCGCACGACGCGATTCGGCTGTTCGGCCGCGCGGTGGGCGGGCTGCCGCCGAACGCGCTCGTCGGGCATGGCCTGGCGATGGTGCCCGAAGGGCGCCGGCTGTTCGGTCCGATGACCGTGCGCGAGAACCTCGAGCTCGGTGCGTACAGCCGGCGCGACACCGCGGGCATCGCGCGCAGCATGGCGCGCTGCCTGTCGTTGCTGCCGGACCTGACGGCGAAACTCGACAAGCCGGCCGGGTCACTGAGCGGCGGCCAGCAGCAGATGGTCGCAGTAGCGCGCGCGCTGATGGCCGAACCGAAGCTGCTGCTGCTGGATGAGCCGACGATCGGGCTCGCGCCGGCCGTCGTCGACCACATCGCACGGGTGGTGCGCGAAGTCAGCCGCGATGGCGTCGACGTGCTGCTGGTCGAACAGAACGCGGAGATCGCGCTCGGCATCGCGGACTACGGCTACGTGCTCGAAGGCGGCATGGTGGTGGCGCACGGGCCGGCACAGGACCTCGCGGCGAACGACGACGTACGACGGGCGTACATGGGGATGTAGCCGGCGGCGCGCGCCACTCATGTCGAGCGGCGCGCGGCCGGTGGAACGGAGCGGGCTCGGAGCTGCGCGTGCGGCAGCCGGATCGGCCGTCATGCGACGGCGCTCGTGCCACCCGTCAACGCCGGCAGCACGAATCCCGGTTGCTCACGCAGGCTTGTGGAACGCGCAAAGCTTGTTGCCGTCCGGATCGCGCACATAGGCGAGGTAAAACGCGCCGAACGGCGTGCTCCGTTCGCCCGGCGGATCTTCGCAGGTGCTGCCGCCATGTGCCAGGGCGGCGGCGTGAAAGGCCTCGACCTGCTCGATGCTGCCGATCGCAAACCCGATGGTTCCGCCATTGGCGATCGAGGCCGGCTTGCCGTCGAGCGGCGACGTGATGACCAGCAGGGCATTGTCGTGCTGGTACACGATACGCGGCGAGTTGAAGTCGATATCGGCGCCCGGCGCCGCACCGACGACGGTGAGCACGGCGTCATAGAATTTCCGCGATCGTGCAAGGTCGTTGCTGCCCAGGTTGACATGGCTGAACATTATTTTGGTATCCAGATGGTAGGCAATGAGTGGAGGCTGGGGGGATGCGTCACGCACGGGCCTTCGGGGTTCCGGCGTGCCGGCCGATCCAGCCGGCTCCGTACGCGCCGCCGCCTGGCGCGTGTGCTCAGAGCTTGGCCTTGAAGAACGGGCCGAGCCTGGACATCGCTTCGCCGACCCAGTCCGGCTTGTCATACAGGCCGACGTGCGACGCGCCCGGAACGATGTGCAGGTGCTTGTCCTTGCTCGCGGCGCGACGGAACAGGTCTTCGCTGATCCAGCGCGTGCCCGCTTCCTCGCCGGCGACGAGCTGGATCGGCTGGGTCAGGAACAGTTCGACCAGGTGGAACGCATCAAACGTCACGAGCTGCATCAGGCTGCGCACTGGCGCGGTGCTCGGCGACGTGGCGCACTGCGCGCGCGGCGTGCGGTAATACTCGACCGCTTCGGCTAGGTCGGCATTCGGCGCGTCCGCCGCGGTCGTCGGCACGATCGGGTAGTAGACGGTATCGATGCCGTTCGCTTCGTCGGTACGGGTATTCGCGGCGTTCTCCAGTATCGCGAACGCGCCGCTCAGGTCGCTGCGGCCCTCCCAGCCATTGCGCAGGATCGCGCCGTAGTTGGTCGCGCTGACGGCGCCCACGGCCTTGATGCGGCGATCGGACAGTGCCGCGGTCACCGTATAGGCGCCGCCGGCGCAGATGCCCATCGCGCCGATGCGCTGCCGGTCGACATAGGGCAGCGTCGTGAGGTAGTCGACGGCCGCGCTGATGTCCTCGACACGCGCATACGGGTTTTCGAGCTGGCGCGGCTCGCCGCCGCTCTCGCCCTGACAGGACGCGTCGAAGGCGAGGGTGACGAAGCCTTCGGCCGCGAGCTTGCCCGCATAGATGGCTGCCGTCTGCTCCTTCACGCCGCCCGCCGGATGGGTGACGACGATGGCGGGATACGTGTTGCGCTCGTCGAAGCCGGCCGGGAAATACAGGTTCGCGGCCATGTCGATCGCGCTGTTCTTGAACGTCACGGATTGCATGTTCGGGGTCCTCTGCGGTGATTCGATCGTGAATCGGTAGCGGCATGTTAGTCCTTGAGGTGCGTACGAACCATGCTTTAAAGTACCTAATTCTTATTCGATCGTACGGATTTCGTGATGGATCCCCTTTCAGACGTGCTCTCGCTGCTCCAACCCCGGAGCCAGTACTACGCGGGCCTGGATGCCGCCGGCGCGTGGTCGTTCGACTTTCCGCCGCACGAGGGCGTCAAATTTGCCGCGCTGATGCGCGGCACGTGCTGGGGCGTGTCGGACGATCTCGAACACCCGATCCGCTTCGACGAGGGCGACTGCTTCCTGCTGAACCGCGGGAGCCGCTTCGTCCTGTCGTCCGATCCGGCGTTGCCGCCGCAGAACGCGGAACACCTGATGGACGCGATCACCCATAACCAGGTGGCGCTGCACAACGGCGGCGGCGAGGTGTTGCTCGTTTGCGGACACTTCGTGTTCTCCGGCAACCATGCCGCCGTTCTGTTCGATGCGCTGCCGCACATCATCGACATCCCGCGGGCATCGAGCCAGGCGGAGGTGTTGCGCTGGTCGCTGGATCAACTGGTCGCCGAGTTGCACACGCCGCAGCCGGGTGGCGTGCTGATGTCCACCTACCTCGCGCACGTGATGCTGGTGCAGGTGCTGCGGCTGTTTCTCGGGACATCGAACGCGCTGCCGAAGGGATGGTTTCTCGCACTGACCGATCGACACATCAGCCTCGCGATCGGTGCGATGCACGCGGAGCCCGACCGTGCGTGGACGCTGGAAGAACTCGCCGAGGTCGCACTCATTTCGCGCACCGTGTTTGCGCAGCGTTTCAAGGCATTGGTGGGCAGCACGGCGATGGACTACCTGGCGCGCTGGCGCATGCTGATGGCGGCGGGGCGGCTGCGCGACGGCAGCGAGAACGTGGCGTCGATTGCCTTCTCGCTGGGGTACAAGTCGGAAAGCTCGTTCAGTGCCGCCTTCAAGCGAATCATGTCGTGCTCGCCGACGCAATATCGGCGTCAGTCTCTGGTCGCGGCCAACGCGGGGCATTGATGCGGTGTGACTGCGGCGTAGTTGACGGCCGCAGCGTGCACGAGCAGGCCGCGCCGATTTCAATGTACGGCAACACGTGGCCGTCGCCGTTGATGCAAGCCTGCACGCGGATATTCAATGTCTCCCGAGAAAAACCCTTCAATTACCGGGAGACAAGCCGAATGAACCGAACCCTCGATGTGTTGCGCGCCGGCTGCGGCGAACCGGATGCGACCGCTCTGTCGAGCATGGGTGACCGCCCATGACCCAATCGACCGGAAAACTTGCCGTCGTGACCGGTGCCGCGTCGGGCATCGGCAGGTGCACCGTGGAGCGGCTGCTCGCGCAGGGATGGCACGTATGGGGACTCGACCTGTCGCCCGACGGGTTGCGGGAACAGGCACGGGCCTTCGAGGCCGGCGATCGGTTCCGGCATGCCGTTTGCGATGTGTCCGACCCGGCCAGCGTGGACGAGGCGTTTGCCGCCATCCTGCGCGATGGCGTTCGCATCGACGCGCTGATCTGTTCCGCCGGCGTGATCCGGCCCGGCCCGCTCGCCGATCATGCGCCTGACGCGTTGCAGCTGATGTTCGGCGTCAACGTGATGGGTCCGTGGCTTTGCGTGCGCGCGGCGTTGCCGGGGTTGCGGCGACGCGCGAGCGTGGCGGACCCGTCGCGCGTCGTGTTCGTCGGCTCGGTGGCCGGGATGAGCCCGAAGGCCGGCTCGGGTTTCTACGGCGCGACCAAGGCCGCGCTGCACGTGATGTCGGGCGTCTTTGCGGTCGAGCTGGCGCCGGGCGGCGTGACGTTCAACGTGGTCGCGCCCGGCACGGTCGAGACGCCGATGCTCGGGCAGGTGCTCGGCGCGACCGCCGCGTCCGGCTATCGGCCGTACGGTGCGTCGCCGCTCGGACGCATCGCGCAGCCGGACGACGTGGCCGGCGCCATTCTCTATTTCGTCAGCGATGCCGCGCGATACGTCAACGGCGCCGTGCTGCCCGTCGATGGCGGCACGCGCGCGGCGATCGGCAAGGGCTGAGCGGGCTGTCGCCTTTCGCGCGGGCATATGCAGGGCCCTCGGCCGGTCGTCTGGACGACCGGCCGAGCGGCCTCGGTTGGTCAGATGCGGCGGGGCGGTTCGCCGCCGTGCTGCCGCGTGGCTTGGAGCAGCGCCCGATAGTGGCGCAGCGCGGTGAACAGCAGCCACGACGCGACGATCGACGCGATCGGGCAGACGATCGCGATCGAATAGCCGACGCTGTTCGGATCCTTGAAGACCTTGTCCGTGACGAGCGCAATGGTGGTCGGGCCGAGTCCGAAGCCGATCAACTGCCCGCAGAGGCTGTACAGCGCGCCGACCGTGCCGCGCATGCGGCCTGGCGTGCCGAGCTGCAGCGTCGCCGCCATCACGCCCGTCGGCAGGCTGTAGAAGAACACGGCGGCCGCCGTGATCGCGAGCGTGCCGCGCATGTCCGGCATGAACGGTATCGCCGCGCAGCAGAAGACGGCGCCGACGATCGACCAGGCGGCCGTGCGCAGCGGCGCGTCCACGTACCCGCGCTTTTCGAATACGGCGGCACTGACCCAGGGGCCGATCAGCGTGCCGACCGTCGCAAAGACGATCACCACGAGGCCGAAGTTGAACCCGACCGTCGCGCGCGCGGCACCGTGGACACGCACCAGGAACGTCGGCAGCCACGCGGGCATGCCGAGCACCATCATCGCGAGCATACCGATGCCGAGATAGATGCGGACGTAGAAGCCGCGATGCAGCCAGATGAACGCCGTCGTTTCGCGCAGCGAATAGGTCCTGTCGCCGGTGGCCGAATGACGCATCTGCTGGCGCGCGGGCTCGCGCACCGTGAGGCCGACGACGGCGGCGACGAGCAGGCCGGGCAACCCGATCAGCACGAACGCCATCTGCCACGTGGCGAGCGGGTTCAGGATCGGCAGCCACGTGCGCATCTCGCCGGCCAGCATGAAGACCGCGCCGCCCGCGAGGAGCGAGAATCCGCTGCCGAACAGCGGTGCCACATGAAAAATGCTGACTGCGCGCTGAATGTGTCGGGTCGAGAAGTGATCGGCGATCAGCGAGTAGCAGACCGGGATGACGCACGCTTCGCTCGCCCCGACGCAAAAGCGCAGGGCGAACAGCTTTTCATAGCTGTCGGCCAGCCCGCACAGCGCGGTGAACAGGCTCCACGCACCAATCCCCGCGACCAGCACGTTGCGGCGATTCGCGGTATCGGCAAGCCGCCCGAAGAGCGGGACGGCGATCAGGTAGGCGGCCACGAACGCCGCACCCTGTACCAGGCTCAATTGCGTATCGCTGATCCGCAGCGAATGGCGGACCGGGTCGACGAGCAGGTTCAGCAACTGCCGGTCGATGTACGACAGCGCACAGGTGCCTGTCATGACGATCAGTGCATACCAGGCGTAGGGGCTGTCGAGCACCGTATGCCGCGAAGGCGCGTGAGCAATCGGACCGTCGAGCGAGCCGGGTTCGGGGATAGCGTTCTGCGTCGGATGTTTCATGATCTCCTCCTGGTCGTCACGGACGTCGTTCCGTGGGCGCGTGCCGTCGCCCGGCATGACCGAACCGGTTGTCGGTGGCTGATTGGTCGATTCCTTTCGTGCGTTTATTGATTCGTATGTCTAATTATAGGAAGCGATGGTGATGCCGGCCTCCAGTCGCGTGGCGGCCGGAGGCCCGGGGGCGTCAGGTGCGCATCAATCCTCCCGTTACCGGTAGCAGTGCACCCGTGATCGACCGCGCCGCATCGGACAACAGAAACGCGATCACGCCTGCGACGTCCTGCGGCGTCACCCACGCGTTGAAGTCGGCATCGGGCATGTCCTGCCGGTTTGTCGGGGTATCGATGATGCCGGGCAGCACCGCATTGACCGTGATGTTGCGAACCTTGAGCTCCTCCGACAGCGCTTCGGTGAAGCGTGCGACGGATGATTTCGCGGCCGCGTAGGCGCCCATGCCGGCGGTCGCGCGCACGGCGCTCGCCGCGCCGATGTTGACGATGCGCGCACCGCCGCGTTGCACGAGATGCGGCAGCGCGGCCTTTGACGCAGTTACGCAGGTCGTCGTGTTGACCGCAACCATCCGCTGCCATTCCGACAGGTCGTCGCTGTCTTCGAGCGTTGTCCACGTGAAGCCGCCCGCGATGTTCACGAGGCCGTCGATGCGGCCGCACCGTGCAGCGATCTCGTTCATCGCAGTGCGCGTGTCGTCCAGCGACGCGAGATCCACGCGCCATGCGTGCGCACCGTCCGGCGCGCGGCCGTCGTGGACGTCGAGCATGGCCACCCTGGCGTGCAGGTGCAGCAGTGCGTCGATGACCGCGCGCCCCAGTTGCCCGAACGCGCCCGTGACCACGATGACCTTGCTGTCCAGGCGCATATTGTTGGGTTGATCGATCGTGGCATCACGCATAGTCGCCGCTCCTCAGCAGACGGCCGGGTAGCTCGCCGGTCGGCTGGCCGTCGCGGTAGGTGACGACGCCGTTCACGAGCGTCGCGGTGTAGCCGTCCGCGGACTGGACGAGCCGCCGTCCGCCGGCAGGGAGATCGTGGACGGGATGCGGCGCGTGCAGTGTCAGGTTCGCGTAGTCGATCACGTTGATGTCGGCCTTCATCCCTTCGGCGAGCAGGCCGCGATCGGTCAGGCCGATCGCGAGCGCGTTGCGGCGCGACAGCTTGTTGACCGCCCATTCGAGCGATACGCGGCCTTCGGGCCGGTCGCGCGTCCAGTACGACAGCACCGTCGTCGGGTAGCTCGAGTCGCAGATCATCCCGTAGTGCGCGCCGCCGTCGCCGAGCGCGAGTAGCGTGTTGTCGTCGACCATCATGCGACGCACGGCCTCGAGGTCGCCTTCCGAATAATTGGAAGACGGGGCGAGCAGGATCGCGGTGCCGTCGCGTTCGAGCAGCAGGTCATACACGAGCTCGGCGGATGGGGTGCCGGTACGGCGCGCCTGTTCCCGGATCGACTGATCGGGCGTGGGTTCGTAGTTGGGCGGGTCGCCCAGCACGAACGAATCCTCGAAATCCTTCACGATGTTGACGAACACCGGATTGGGATGCGCCGGCGTTTCCGACAGGATCGCCTGCCGGCGCGCCGGCTCGCGCATCGCGGCGACACGCTGGTCGAGCGGCAGCGCGTGAATGGCTTCGTAACTCGGGCGGAATCGAAACGGATGGAACGACAGGCCGAGACCGAACATCAGCCCGACGGGACGCGGAAAGACCTGCGCCCGGATCGGGAGCCCGTCGGCTTGCGCCTGGCGGTTGAGCGCGAGCATCGCTTCCGGCAGATCGACGCAGTGGTCCTTCTGCAGGAGCGAGTAACTGACCGGTCGGCCCGAGATTTCCGCGATCCTGCGGATCAGCGCCATTTGCTTCGCCGCGTCGGACTTCGCGCTGTAGCCGTCGGTGATGACCTGAAAGACCCCGCCGTCGGCCTCCTTCAATCCTTCCGCAAGGGCAAACAGTTCGTCCGTCGCCGCCTTCACGCTCGGGGCGAGATCGCCTTCGACCGTACGATGCCCCGCATGCTGCGAGCTGCTGACGCCGAATGCGCCTGCCCGGATCGCGTCGCGCACGATCTCGGTCATCTGCCGCAACTGGGCCGTGTCTGGCGGTCCGTCGCCATCGTTCATCACATACACGCGGATCGCGCTGTGCGGCACCTGGGTCGCGAAATCGATGTCGTATCGGCGTGCCTTCAGCGTCTCCAGGTACTCGGGGAAGGTCTCCCAGTTCCACGGGATGCCCTCCGTCATCACGATCTCGGGAATGTCCTCGACGCCTTCCATCACCTTGACGAGCGTGTCGCGCTGGGTCGACCGGCACGGCGCGAAACCGACGCCGCAGTTGCCGGTCAGGACCGTCGTCACACCGTGGTTCGAGGAGGGCGACAGCCGGGTTTCCCACGTGACCTGCCCATCGTAGTGCGTATGGATATCGACGAAGCCGGGTGTCACGATCTGGCCGGTCGCATCGATTTCCTCGACACCGCGCTCGGCGATCCGGCCGATCCGGACTATTTTGCCGTCGCGTATCGCGAGATCGGCCACGTAGGATGGTCCACCGCTGCCGTCGACGATCGTGCCCGACCGGATCACGACGTCAAAATCGGCGGCTTGCAACTTGCTGCGGGCAGGTATGCTCATTGGATCTGTCTCCTGTTTTATTACCCTGAAGTGCCGGTCGATCTTCGAAGCACATTGCGCGAGCGTCAACGGAATCGATGAAGGTTTTCCGTACATTGGACTCGTGCAGGCGTTGAGCACGGGATACTCGACACTGGACACATAGGCGACGCGGAGCATGGCGAACCGGCGAGTCGTCTGGAGCGGCAGGCGCGAAGAATATAAGGACTGCGAATCGGAACGATTTTCCGAAGAAGGGCGAGGAGACGTTACGACGTTGCGATGAAGGCAGTCAGTCCTGTTGCGCACGCTGACGCGAGACGGCGTGACGCGACAGGCTGCGTCGCGCAACCGCGATCGGCATCGTTACTGCGCTGAATGCGCGTGGTTGAGCACCGCCGTCAGTTCGGCCGCCGCGCGCCTGAGCGCCGGCACGATCCGGTGTCGGATCGCTTCGATATCGGGATCGACGTCGACCGCGCTGCAAGCGAGCGACATCGGCGTGGCCGAACGGCCGACGCGAATGGGCAGTGCGATCCCGTACGAGTGCCGCTGATACTCGCCGACCGACGTACATACGCCGGTGGAGCGCAATTCGTCGAATGAGCGTTCGATGCGGTTCCGGATCTCGACGGCTTGCGCGCCGGCCTTCTCCAGCAACGGCATCATGTAACGTGCGCGCTCGTGATCCGGCAACGCCCACAGCCACGCTCGCCCGATCGCCGTGGTGCTCATCGGCACCAGCGAGCCGACGCCCAGCCGCAACGTCGAAATCCGGCTGCTGGTGCGATGCGCGACATACAGCATGTCGAGGTGATCAGGCACGGCGAGCGCAACGCAGACGTCGAGCCGGTCGGCCAGCCGTTGCAGAACCGGGCCGGCGAGCCGTGTGACTGCATTCGTTTCGACGAACGCCTGGCCGATCGCGAACACGCCGCTCGCCAGTTCGAGATGCGGGCTGCCCGCGATGCGGCGGAGGAAGCCCAGGTGAACGAGCGTCGACGTCAGGCGCGCGGCGGCCGATCTCGACATCCCGGTCTCGCATTCGAGCTCCCGGATCGTTCGGGGTGCACGCTCGGCATGAAACGCGCGCAGCAGTTGCAGCCCGCGATCCAGCGTCATCGTGATTTGGGCCGGGCGACGCATCGCGTCGTCGAGATGAAACGATGGAGGCTCGGGCGGCATCTCGCCGTGGTTCGAATCGGTCGCCGTCCGGCACGCAGTCTCGAGCGTGCGCGCGAGCGCGACGAGCCGCTGGCCGAGTTCCCGTTCGACCTGAACCTTCGACTGCGCGCCCGCGCGGCTGACGCAGGCGAGGACGACCGGCGGCCGGCCGGGCAGCAGGATCGGCGCGGCGACGCCCGCGATTTCCGGTTCCCAGTGTCCGTGCAAGGTCGCAAAGCCCAGGTCCCTGACCTGATCGATTTTCTCGAGCATGCGTTGCCGGATCGGTGCCCACAGCTGGCCCGCGCGCCGTTCCACTTTCCTGCGCAAATAGGCGCGCTCGGCTTCCGGAAGCACGGCCATCAGGGTCCAGCCCATCAGCGAATACGCGATCTGAACGCGCATTCCCGCGGTTAGTTGCAGATCGAAGATCGCCTCGCTGCTTCGCTGGGCATCGAGGACGATCACTTCCAGCCGATCCCGCGTACCGAGTAGTACGAGCGTGTGGGTCTCTTCGGCGAACTTGCGCATTTCCGCGCTGGCGACGCGCTGGATGTCGGCGTCGGAAATCGCGGCATAGCCGAGTGCCAGCGAGCCCGGTGCAAGCGAATACCTGCGGGTGGCTTCATCGTGGTTGAGATAGCCGAGCGTCACGAGCGAGCGCGACAGCCGCAGCACGGTTGGCGCCGGCAGACCGGTCGCGTGTGCGATTTCGAGGTTGCTCAGGGAAGGGGTGTGACCATCGAAGGCCGACAGGATCGACAGACCGCGCGCGAGCGGCGTCATCATGGCCTTGTTGGCGATCCGTTCCCCCTGCTGCGGTTTGGGCCACACGGTATCGATGCCGGATGGACCGTTGCGACATCGCGTACGGACAGGCGAGGAGGAAAGTTTTCCGGGCTGCATCGTGTCTCCGTTGGCAGCGCGCCTGTCGGACGGTATCCGCGGGTCGTCGTATGGCGCCGCTGGCTGCGCTTTCAAGTGTAGCAATAAGTGGCTTTCGGACGCGCCGGGGAAATCCCTTTAAAGCGCGGTAATGCGCGTTGCGACGAGACGTCGTCGGTCTTTTCGAATTCCGGAACGCGATGTGCGTCAGCACCGAATCCGCATGCATCGCAAGCGCGCAATCCGGCGCATGTTCCACCGGATGATGCGTGGCGAGCGTCGCGCATGTTGCGACCCTGCGGCGGTTCGGGGAAACCCTGTTTCGATTCCAAAGTACGAGGAGGCTCAAGCGACAGGTTTGCCCGGCGCTTGCGCGCGGCGCTTCAATAGGTCCCGACGAAAGGCAAACAACCTGAGTGTCGAAAGTGCAAGGCCGGCCTGACGGCCGTGTATCGAACAGGAATTGGGAGACGTTGAAATGCCAGCTACCCTTGCAGTGAAAGTCACGCGGAAGTGGAATGAAACGCCGGACATTTGCGTGCTGGAATTGCGCGCCATTCACGAAGACCAGAAACTCCCGGCCTTCGAGGCCGGCGCACACGTCGAAGTCCATTTGCGCGGATTGCCGTCACGACAGTATTCGTTGTGCAACGCGCCCGTCCAAACCGACCGCTATCAACTGGGTATCTTCCTCGAACCGGAATCGCGCGGCGTATCGCGCGCGATTCACCAGACGGTCGAGGTCGGCCACACGATCGATATTTCCTCGCCGAAAAATCACTTCCCGCTGGCGGAAGATGCAACGCACAGTCTTCTTCTGGCTGGCGGGATCGGGGTCACGCCGGTCCTGGCGATGGCGGAGGCGCTGGCGTCGCGCGGCGCCAGCTTCGATTTCCATTACTGCACGCGCAGCGCGGAGCGCATGGCTTTCCAGACGAGAATCGGGCAGTCCGGATGGCGGCGGAACGCGCACCTCTATTTCGACGACGCGCCTGACGATCGGCGCGTGGATCTGAATGCCGTGTTGTCGAATCCGGCCGCCGGAACGCACCTGTACGTGTGTGGTCCGTCGGGCTTCGTGACATGGGTGAAGCAGGCCGCGGCGCAATCGGGATGGCCGGATCCGCGCGTCCATTCGGAATCCTTTACGGGTGCCGCCGTCGAGGTTCAGGACGGCGACCGGGCGTTCGACGTCGAGATCGCCGAAACGGGGCAAATCATCCATGTCGGGAAACACCAGACCGCGTTGAATGCCCTCGTCGAGGCCGGCATCGACATTCCGAGTTCCTGCGAGGCCGGCAATTGCGGAACCTGCCAGACGATGGTCGTGTCGGGCGCCATCGATCATCGGGACCAGTACTTGACCGCCGCGGAACGCGCGGCGAACAAGTCGTTCATGCCGTGCTGTTCGCGGGCAGCCGACGACATGATCGTTATCGCTCTGGAGTAGCAGGATGAGGGGTGTTCATGTGGATGCCTGTTGCAAAAATCATTCGGATAACGAAATTACATGGAGTGGAGGAAAATTCATGAAACATAGAATCGATACCTATCGCGATGCGGAAAAGACGATGAAGGACAAGACCCTTCAACAGGCCATGTACGACGCGGCCTTGTTCTTCATGAAGGATACGGTCGTGAACCTTCACGGCGACGCCCACCTGAGAAAGCGCCAGGCGCTCAACAGCTTGTTTACGCGTGAATTCTTTCGCGACTACCAGAACCGTGTGTTGCCCGCCGCGCTCGATCAGGTGCTGAAGCCCGTCGTCGCCGAAGGGCGGGGTGACGTGGCCATCCTGGCGTTTCAGGCACTGGTCAATCTGACCTCCGACGTCACCGGTATCGACCGGGTCGGCACCGAGGAGGAGACGACCCGCATCCTCAAGATCATTCGCGGATTGGCCCACGTATCGACCGTCGGCCAATTGTTGTCGGGGAGTGTGGACGACGCGAACCGGAAAATCCGGGAAGCGCTCGTGGAGTTCGAACGCGATTTCTATGTCCCGTCGGCCAGGCGTCGGCAGGCATTGATCGATCAGGGGGCGGAACTGCCGAAAGACGTGATGACCGTGATGCTGGTCAACTACCCGAACGGCGAGCTGCCCCATGACGTCATGGTCAAGGATGCCGCGCTGTTTCTGCTGGCCAGCTCGGCCACCCAGGCCAATACGCTGTGCTTCATCATGCTCGACATCCTGATGTGGTGTCGCGATCATCCCGGTACGCGCGAGACGCTGCTTGCCGAACCCGCCACGCTGCAGAAATTCATTTGGGAAGCGATACGGCTTCATCCGCCGCAGGTCGTCTCGGTGCGCCAGGCGTCCTGTCCGATGCATATCCCGGACGGCAGCGAGGTGGCCGCAGGCGACGTGATCGAGTTCGACATGGCGACTGCCAACCGCAACCCGGACATCTTCGGGCCGGACGCAGACACGTTCAATCCGTATCGCGTGCCGCCCGGCCGGACTGCCGCCCCGGGGCTTTCTTTCGGAGCGGGGCCGCATGCGTGCGTGGGCCGGGTGCTGGCGGCGGGGGTGCCGATCACGGCGGAGAACGTGGACAACGAGGACACCGAATTCGGCACGCTTCACATGATCACCCATGCGTTGCTCGAGCTGGGGATTGACCTGGACCATGACAATCCGCCGATCGTCGATGAAGCGACGGTGCGGCGGCATATCGTGTCGTTGCCTTTCGTCCTGAGGCCGGAACTGGCCGCGGCGGCGGGCAGGGAAGTCGCGGGTGGGGGGTGTCCTTTCACGCGGGCGTAGGGGGGGCGATCTGGCGTGAAGGTGCAGAGGCGCGGACAAAGCGCCGTCACGCAGGCTGCGTCCGGGTGTCGTGCCTGAGCGCAGGCGGCCGGTGACGGGGCTACTTGATACGGCGCTGCAAGTCGGTCTTCGACTCTCCTGGCAAACGGGCGCTGAACGGCTGCCCGATCGACGCGTGACTACCGACGCGGCCTTTTGGCGCCAGCGCCGGCTCCGATTGCGCAGCCCATTGCCGTTCCCAGGCTCAACCACAGACCCATGCTTTCAGTTGCCGCACCAACCGCAGCGCCGACAGCGATGCCGATTGCAAGCCACTTTCCCATTTTCTTTCGCTCATGCACGATGACAGTGCCGAGCACATTAGCATGAGGTCAACGGGCGACGAAGTGTGGGGCGCCTGACCCGTCACGGTAAGCACGGCCTGCTTCATTGGTAGCGGGGCGGCTCAGGCAGCGGGCATGCAGGTGTCATGACGCGCAGCGCCGACACCCCAGCCCGCGACGGCGCTGGATTCAGAATATCAATCCAGCCCCGGACTCCACGCACGGATAATCGTCGAGCATTTAAGGTTGATTAGCGAATGGCAAAGCGGGCCGCCGGCGAGCCATTCGAGCAATTATTCCCATAGATAAACAGATTCCTGTTTTCCGAATACGCCTGGTAAATAATTGAATAAACCTCTTTGGCACTGAACGAGTAGATGCCGTCGTTGATGGTCACCAGCAAGTTGCCGGTGGTGTCGGTTTCGATCTTGTCGATCTTGCCGGCCTTGCAAAGCGCCTGGGCGGACGCGCACGTGGAGGCGAGCATCAGTGCTGAAAACAGCACGGTTGCAATCTTCTTCATGACTTTCCTTTGATATTGAATGATTTAAAGCGAACGGACGACGTTGGTCACGCCCGGGAAGACAGTCTGTCTTTCCGGATTGCCGATTCACAAGTGTCTGGAAATCAACGGTGGCCTGACAAGGTGGAAACTATGCGACAAAGCACGAATGCAATGATTCGTGCTGCGCCTCCGTATCTCGTTGATTTTTGAATCGCGGTGTTGCGGCGCACAACACAGACTATTTATTTGGTTTTGAGGGCGCCAATCGTATTAATTTATCGTTAATCGAATTCGATAATTTTTTGTTTGAATGTTGTTTTATTGAATTCTGCGGTCGGCTATTTTTGTTTTTTGATTATTTCGATATTTAAATAATCGCCGACGAGTATTGATTCGATGGTTGATGATGTGGCGGGCCAGGTCGACTCGCGCCGGCCCGGAAAGGCGCTACACTGCGCGAGTTCCCGGCCATGCCGGGAGCGTCAGGACACCGGGCCCGCGTATTGCAGACACGTGACGATGTCATTGCCCGTCCCCTGACTCATTCGAACAAGTGACGAGAGAAAGAGAGGGCCCATGCTGACACGTCTTCGTATCGGACTCGATCGCGCGCGCGACCTGCGCGAAGCGGGACGTCCGTCTCCCATCCAGCCGCGGCCGCAGGCGAGCGAACTGGTCGACCTGAGCGCGACGCGCGCGATGTGGCGCGTTACCGTTCCGGGGCAGGCCGACTGCTACATGGCGGCAACACCCGCCGAAACGGATCGCTTCGTCGTCCATCTCGACGCGCAGACCTTTTACGGCCTGTGGCTCGGCACGAGCCCGACGTTTCCGCAACTGAACTCGCAGGACTGCGTGCCGCGCCGCGTCATGCCGCTCGACGGCAAGTACGCGTCGGCCGCCGCCGCGTTCCGGGCCGGCCGCCTCGAACCGGTGGCGCTGCCGCCGGTCGGCTACTGGCTCGAGGGAAGCGGGTACGAAGTCGCGATGAGCAACGGCATGACGCGCACTTTCTGGCTGCTCGCCAACCGCGTGCGGTCGTTTCCGGTCAGCGTCGACAACGCGACCTGGGCCACGATGCTGAACAACATGGCCGGCGTCGGCGTCGCGCCGATCGCGTACCGCGAACTGTTTTCCCGGCACGCGTAGGTCGCCCGTCGCGATCCGGCACGCCGCGGCGGCGCCGGATCGTCACCTGGTTTGACACGCCGCGTTCGCGGCCATTAAAGTCGCATCGCGGGCCGGTGGGTCAAGCACACGCCCGGAACAGGCAGCCGATGTTCCAGGACTACGGGGCTACCCCGTGGATCAGATTGACACCCCGATGCGTCGCAAGGGGCTGGGTTGCGCGTTGCGTAACGCCTCCCCTCGCAGCACCAGTCACGTTGGCTCATCGTCCCGCCCATCTTTCCCCATGCATTCATCCCTGCGCGATACCACCCGCACGATTGCCGAGGCGATGCTCGCCGGGCCGCCCGAGCGCGGCGGCGTCATCGCGCGCATGGCCGCCGTGCTCGGCGACGCGCAGCCGTGGGCGCACGAATGTGCGGACACCGCGCTCGCCCGCTTCGGCGCGCACTGGGACGACGTCGACATCGACACGCTGGCGGCGGTTCTGGCCGATGCGGCCGCGTTCGTGCGCGCCTGGTATCGCGAAGATCGGCCGACCGTGATCCGCGTCGTGCGGCGGCCACCCGTCCAGCGGCCGTTGCCGGCGCCGCTCGCCGGCAGCGACGTGCCGCAATGGGCGACGCCCGGCGATCTTGCCGCCTGGCTCGGCGTGAGCGCGCCGGAACTCGACTGGCTGTCCGACCACTGGCGCGTCGACGCACGCAGCAGCGCCACGCCGTTGCATCACTACACGTACGTGGCGCACGACAAGCGCAGCGGCGGCAGCCGCCTCGTCGAAATCCCGAAAGGCCGGCTGCGCGAAGCGCAGCGCCGCATCCTGCACGGGCTGCTCGATCGCATTGCGCCGCACGGTGCGGTGCACGGTTTTCGCAAGGGGCACGGCATCGTGTCGTTCGCGGCGCCGCATGCGGATCGCGATGTCGTCGTCCGTTTCGATCTGGCGGATTTCTTCGTATCGATACGCGCCGCACGCGTGCACGCGCTGTTCGTCACGCTCGGGTACCCGGTCGAGGTCGCGCGCACGCTCACCGGGCTGTGCACCAACCGCGTGCCGTCCGCGCGGCTGCTCGCGCCGGACCTGCGCGACCGGTTCGACTGGATCGCTCGCCAGCGCTATCGCGAACGGCATTTGCCGCAGGGCGCGCCGACGTCGCCGGCGCTGGCGAACCTGAGCGCGTTCCGGTTCGACATGCGGCTCGCCGCGCTCGCACGTTCGCTCGGTGCAACCTACACGCGCTATGCCGACGATCTCGCCTTTTCCGGCGGCGGCACGCTGGCGCGCGACGTCGAGCGGCTGCAGGTCCGGGTCGCCGCGATCGCGCTCGAGGAGGGGTTTGCGCTGCAACTGCGCAAGACGCGCGTGATGCGGCGCGGCATGCGGCAGCAACTGGCCGGCGTGGTCGTCAATCGTCATCCGAACCTGGCGCGCGATGAGTTCGATCTCCTGAAGGCCATCCTGACCAACTGCATCCGGAGCGGCCCGGCGTCGCAGAATCGCGATGCGCATCCGGACTTCCGCGCGCATCTCGCCGGGCGCGTCGCGCATGCGGCCGCGCTGAACGCGGCACGCGGCGCGAAGCTGCGCGCGCTGTTCGACCGGATCGCGTGGGACGCCCACGACGTCGGCCTGTAATCGGACGTATCCGGATCAACGCCGGCCGCCGTCTTCTGCAACACGACACCGAGCACTGCTATCATTCGCGCCATGCCGCGCCTGTGCCATGGTGCGGCGCTTACTTGCCGCAGCCGTTCGCCGTACCTTCGTACCTGGCGGGCTGCGCGTTGCCGGCCCGGTCCTGTCCGTCATTGATTGACGCGCGACGTCGTTTAGTGCGTATCGCGCAAGCCATGCCGGCTCCGGCAAACGATTCACACATTTGACAGCCCCCATCGGCGGAACTTCGTGGTAGGTTCCGCCATCGGAGCTTTTTGCGAAAACATGCCCAAAGAGGATGAATACATGACCCAGGCCCTGCAGGAACTCGAAGCACAACTTCGGGACCTGAACATCAAGCTGTCGGATGCGAAGCAGAAGGAGAAGCAAGCCGCGCTCGCGGCATTCAAGGAACAGGTCGAGCTTTTGGGAATTTCGCAGCAGGAAGTGCTGAGCGCGCTTGGCTACATCGTCCAGCGAAAACGCAAGGCGCCTGCCAAGTACTACGATCCGACGACCGGCCGCTCATGGTCGGGCCGCGGCCCGCGGCCGAAATGGCTCGAAGGCAAGGATCTCGATACGCTCGCCGTCGACCGCGAGGCCAAGACCTGGTGGCCCGGAGACGACCAAGGCTGAAGCCGGCCGGGCCGCGAGGCCACCCGGCGCCGCCCGGTTCGCACGAGCGGGCCGGCCGGCAACACTCCGCCAGCATGCTGTTTTTCATCCGGTGTCCGGCCTGACCGCGACATCGCCGGCCTCGCCGCCGACACCGGATCGCCGTTTTTCCCTCCCGTTCATGACCCGCAGATTCCCGCTCGCCGTCCCGCAAGCGGGTGCCGCCGCGCACGCGGACCCTCGCCGCCGGCTGGCCGGCCAGCCCTTTGCTCGCGGGCACAGGCCTTAGAATGTCGCCGGACAATCGTGGCAGGACACCATGGCAGCAAACATGAAATCTTCGTCGCTCGGCGGCCCGTCGGCCCCGCGCGTGGAGCAGGTCGGCGCGTACGCGTGGAAAGCGCTGGCCGGATCGGCGATCGGCTATGCGATGGACGGCTTCGACCTGCTGATCCTCGGCTTCATGCTGCCGGCGATCACGGCGGCGCTGCATCTGACGCCCGGGCAGGGCGGCGCGCTGGTCACGTGGACGCTGATCGGCGCCGTCGCGGGCGGCATCCTGTTCGGTGCACTGAGCGACCGTTACGGGCGCGTGCGCGTGCTGACCTGGACGATCCTGCTGTTCGCGATCTTCACCGGGCTGTGCGCGTTCGCGCAGGGTTTCCAGGATCTGCTGGTGTACCGCACCATCGCGGGCATCGGGCTGGGCGGCGAGTTCGGGATCGGCATGGCGCTCGCGGCGGAAGCGTGGCCGGCCAGCAAGCGCGCACGCGTGTCGTGCTACGTCGCGCTCGGCTGGCAGGCCGGCGTGCTACTGGCTGCGCTGCTGACGCCGTTCCTGCTGCTGCACATCGGCTGGCGCGGGATGTTCCTGGTCGGCGTGCTGCCCGCGGTGCTGGCCTGGGCGATGCGCAACAAGCTGCACGAGCCTGAAGCGTTCGTGCAGCGCGCAGCGCAGCCGAAGCCTAACGCGTTCCGCCTGCTCGTCGCGGACGGTCGTACCGCGCGCACGAGCCTCGGCATCGTGATCCTGTGTTCGGTCCAGAACTTCGGCTACTACGGGATCATGATCTGGCTGCCGACCTTCCTGTCGAAACAGATGGGCTTCTCGCTGACGAAGTCGGGGCTGTGGACGGCGGCGACGGTCGTCGGGATGATGATCGGCGTCTGGGTGTTCGGGCAGCTGGCCGACCGCATCGGGCGCAAGCCGACGTTCCTGCTGTACCAGCTCGGCGCGGTCGTGACGGTCCTCGCGTACGCGCGGCTGTCGGACCCGACCGCGATGCTGTGGGCCGGTGCGCTGATGGGCGTGTTCGTCAACGGGATGGTCGGCGGTTACGGAACGCTGATGTCGGAAGGCTATCCGACGGCCGCACGCGCGACCGCGCAGAACGTGCTGTGGAACATCGGCCGCGCGGTCGGCGGCTTCGGCCCGGTCGCGGTCGGCGCGCTGGCCGCGCATTACTCGTTCCAGACGGCCATCGCGCTGCTCGCCGGCCTGTACGTGCTCGACATGGTCGCGACGCTGTTCCTGATTCCCGAGCTCAAGGGCGTCGAACTCGAATGAGCGCGGCGATCGCGCGTAACACAACGACTTCACTGAAAACCACGATGCAACAGCGGAACAGGACGATCGGCGTAATGGGCTCGGGCAAGGCGCCGTGGCTCGCGTTTTCAGAGCCGCTCGGCGCCTGGCTCGCGCAGGCCGGTTTCAATCTGCTGACGGGCGGCGGGCAGGGCGTGATGCTGGCGGTCGCGCGCGCGTTCGTCGGCGTGCCCGGGCGGGCGGGGCGATCGATCGGCATCCTGCCGACGCAGGCCGATCCGCTCGCGGGCTTCGTGCCGCTCGACGGCTATCCGCATCCGTTCGTCGACATCCCGATCCTCACGCCGCTGCCGCGCCGCGAGCCGGACGCCGCCCCGGATACGATCAACCGCAACTACGTGAACGTGCTGAGCAGCGACCTGATCGTTGCGCTGCCGGGCGGCCACGGCACGGCCGAGGAGATTGCGCTTGCGCAGCGCTGGGGCAAGCCGCTCATCTGCTTCGGGCCGGACGGTGCGTTTCGCGAGCTCGCGGTGGGGGCCACGTGCACGTCGTCGCTCGACGACGTGATCCGCTTCGTGGAACGCGCGTTTTCGGCGGAGCAGGCGCTGCGATAGTGAATCGCGTTGCGTCGACCGCGATTGTCGCGACGTCGGCGCGGCCGCACGGCCGGTTCCTACCGCTGCCGGCCATCAAGCAGGTCGAGCGTCTGCGTCCAGTCGAACGGCAGTAGCGCGTCGTAGTCGAGGCCGCGCTCGGCCATCCTGTCGACGAAGCGATCCTGCACGCGCGCGCATGCCGCGCTCATCTCCGGCGCGATGCCGCCTTCGCGCAACGTCTCGCACACTTCGCGCATCTCCGCCGCGCGCCGGCGGCCGTGTTCGGCGACGCGGCTGATCAGGTAGCCGGGCAGGTCGGGCGATGCGGCGAACTGGTCGAACGTCTGTCGCAACGACGCGAGCACGAGTGCGTCGGCGCCATACGCGCGGGCAGCGCCGAGGCATTCGACGGTCAGCGACTCGATGCCCTTGATCATCACGCTGCGGCACATCTTGGCCGCCGACGCGACGCCGACCCGAGCCGACACGGCCCGGGCATTGAAGCCGAGCGCCTTCAGCTCGTACGCGATCGCTTCGGCCTGCGGACCGCCCAGCAGCATCGGCACGGCGAGCCCGTACGGCGGCACGGGCGCCATCACGGCCGCTTCGACATAGTGGCCGCCGGCGGCTTCGATCCGTTGCTGGCCGTGCTGCTTCATCGCCGGCGACACCGAGTTGATGTCGATGAAGGTCTGGCCCGGCCGGATGCACGCGGCCACGGCGTCGGCGACGTCGGCATCGGACGACGCCGTGACGGCGGACACGATCCACCGCACATCGCGGACTGCATCGGCGAGGGTGGGTGCGGCCCGCACGTTCAGGCGCGCGGCCCTGTTGCGCATCGCCGACGCGGTGTGCGCGTCGTCGAGCAGCCGGTCGTACATCGTCACGCGCACGTTTCGCGCGGCCAGCGCGCCGCCGAGCAGGCCGCCGGCCTCGCCGAATCCGATGAATGCGATCGTCGAATCGTTCATGCGTGTCGCTCCTTCACGATTGGGGGCCGCGGCCGTCACGACGGACGGTATCCGGCACGCTTATGACGGCGCCGCGAATCGATGCCGCGCCGACCGGCCATTGCAGGACATTGTCGGTTCATGGCCGATGCGCATGCAATGCGAACCCGCCGCGACAGCCATGCGCTTTCCTTATCGCCCGACGGCAGCATGCGGCGCGCGCGCCACCTCGGTCGCGACGATGCGGATCGCGTCGATCAACGCGCGCGCGGCCGGCGACGGCGGGCTGCCGGTGCGCGTCATCAGCCCGATATCGCGCGTCGTCTCGCGCATCGGCGGGACGTCGAGTACGGCCAGCAAGCCCGAATCGCACTCGTAACGCAGCTGCTGCGCCGACAGCACCGCGAGCATGTCGGTGTGCAGCAGCAGGCCGCGGATCACCGCGAGGTCGGCCGTCTCGACCGTCGGCATCGGCGGCTTGAGCTTCATCCGGCGAAACAGCGCTTCGAACAGGCCGCGTGCGGGCGAATGAATGCGCGGCAGGATCCATTGCGCGCTGGCGAGGCTCTTGATGCCGAGGTTGCGCACGCCGGCGAGCGGGTGATCGCGCCGCGCCAGCACGACGAGGCTCTCCGACATCAACCGTTCGTTTCCGAGGTCGCTCGTCGGGTCGCTCGCGCGCAGCGCGCCGAGGATGAAATCGATGTCGCCCGCGCGCACGCCCGCGACGAGCGCTTCGTACGCGCTTTCGTCGGTGATCACGCGCACCTTCGGGAAACGCGTGACGACGCGTGCGACGGCCTCGGGCAGCATCAGCGTCCGGCCGAGCGGCAGCGCGCCGACGGTCACGACGCCCTGGATGCTGCCGTGCAGCGCCGCGACGTCGTCGGCGACATGCCGCAATTCGTTCAGTGCGCGCCGTATGTGCAGCAGGAACGTTTCGCCGTCGGTCGTCAGCAGCAGGCCGCGCGGATGCCGATGGAACAGCGCGAATCCCGCGCCGCTTTCA
>NZ_JAAGPB010000413.1:0-7510 GCF_017104585.1 Burkholderia sp. Ac-20392 | reverse complement strand
AGGACGCGCTGCGGCGCGCGAACGACCAGCTCGAGCTGACCGTCGCGCAGCGCACGGCCGCGCTGACGGCCGCGAACGAACGGATGCAGCGCGAGATCGTCGAGCGCGAGCGCACCGAGCAGCGGCTGCGCGCGTCGCAGCAGGAAGTCGTGCATGCGGGCAAGCTCGCGGTGCTCGGGCAGATGGCCGCCGGCCTCACGCACGAGCTGAACCAGCCGCTCGTCGCGATCCGCACGCTGTGCGACAACGCGCGCACGTTCTTCGAGCGCGGCCAGCCGGCGCCGGCGCTCGCCAATCTCGAACGGATCGGCAAGCTCGTCGACAGCATGGCGGTGCTCACCGGCGAGCTGAAGACGTTCGCGCGCAAGCCCGACGTCGAGCGCGTCGCGGTCTCGCTGAACGAGGCCGTCGCGCATGCGCGGCTCATCTACGACGCGCGGATTCGCGACGAAGGCGTGCAGCTCGACGTGAACATCGCGCCGGGCACCGCCGTGTCGGCCGAATCGAGCCAGTTGCAGCAGGTGATCGTGAACCTGCTCGGCAACGCGCTCGACGCGGTGCACGACGCGCCCGTGCGCCGCATCGTCATCGAGGCCGCCGGGCCGGACGAAGCCGGCCGCGTGCGCTTCACCGTCGCCGACAGCGGCGCGGGCATCGCGCCCGAGGTGCTGCCGCACCTGTTCGAGCCGTTCGTCACGACCAAGCCGCGCGGCCAGGGCCTCGGGCTCGGCCTCGCGATCACGTCGCGCATCGTCGAGGCGTTCGGCGCGAAGATCGCCGCGACGAACCGCGACGAAGGCGGCGCGCAGTTCAGTATCGAATTCGCGGCGGCGACGCTGCAAAGGACAGAGCATGGAAGATGAGATTCGGGTGCTGGTCGTCGAGGACGATGAAAACGTCCGGATCGGCGTCGAGCAGGCGGTGGCGCTTGCCGGCTTCGCGGTCGATGCGTTCGCGTCGGCCGCCGACGCGCTGCATCACGTCGCGCCCGGCGCACCGGTCGTGATCGTGTCGGACGTGCGGATGCCGGGCATCGACGGGCTGCAGCTGCTCGATCGCGTGATGGCCATCGACGCGCAGATCCCGGTCGTGCTGATCAGCGGCCATGCCGATATCTCGACGGCCGTCGGCGCGATGCAGGTCGGTGCATACGACTTCATCGAGAAGCCGTTTTCGTCGGACGTGATCGCGGGGCGCGTCGCGCGCGCGGTCGAGAAGCGCCGCCTGACGCTCGAGGTGCAGGGCCTGCGCGCGGCGCTGAACAACTGGCAGGGCATCGAGGCGTTCGTGCTCGGCAAGTCGCCCGCGATGGCCGACGTGCGCAAGAAGATCCTGCGCCTCGCCGATACGTCGGTGTCGGTGCTGATCACCGGCGAAACGGGCACCGGCAAGGAGCTGATCGCGCGCAGCCTGCACGACTTCGGCGGCCGGCGCGACGCGCATTTCGTCGCGCTGAACTGCGGCGGCCTGCCCGAGCAGGTTTTCGAGAGCGAGCTGTTCGGTCATGAAGCCGGCGCGTTCACCGGCGCGATCAAGAAACGCATCGGCAAGATCGAATGGGCGGACGGCGGCACGCTGTTCCTCGACGAGATCGAGACGATGCCGGTTCCGCTGCAGATCAAGATGCTGCGCGTGCTGCAGGAGCGCGTGGTCGAGCGGCTCGGCGCGAACGAGCTGATTCCGGTCGACTGCCGCGTGGTTGCCGCATCGAAGACCGATCTCGCCGAGCTCGCGGCCGATGGCCGCTTCCGCGCGGACTTGCTGTATCGCCTCAACGTCGCGCAGATCGAACTGCCGCCGCTGCGCGAGCGGCGCGAGGACGTGCCGCTGCTGTTCGAACATTTCGTGCTCGCGGCCGCGCGGCGCTTCGGGCAGCCGGCGCCGGTCGTCACGGCTGCGCAGGTATCCGAACTGATGACGCATGCGTGGCCCGGCAACGTGCGCGAGCTGCAGAACGTGGCCGACCGCTTCGTGCTCGGGCTGACCGGCGACAGCCTGCTGTCGTCGGGCGGCACGCCGGCCGTGGGCGGCACGCTCGCGGAACAGCTCGCGTATTTCGAGCGGATGCTGATCGAGGACATGCTGCAGCGTCACAACGGCAACGTCGCGGAGGCAAGCGAAGCGCTTGGCATGCCGAAGAAAACGCTCTATCACAAGCTGCGCAACCTGCGGATTCCCGCGCGCGGCGACGCGGCGGCCGATGGCGGCGAATGACGCGAACGAGGACACGTACAGCATGGATCGCATCGAAGTCACCGAACAGGGCCGCATCACCGGCCACCTGATCCGCGGCGTCACGCGCGCGCAGAAAACCTTCCGCCCGAGCGACTGGCCCGAGCGCCTCGCGGGCGTCATCACGCTGTTCGTCGGCGAACGGCGGCCCGGCTATCCGTGCGCGCTGTCGCGGCTCGCGATGCCCGTCGTCGACGGCAACGTCAAATGCCTGTTCGTGTCGGACGAATTGCGCACCGTCTGCGCGGACGCATTCGATTTCGCGATGCAGTTCGCGGCCGACAACGACCTCCCCGTCGCGCTTCAGACCGCGCCCGCGCTGGCGGTGCGCTGACACGCGGGCCGCTTGCGCGGCGCGCGGCCTTCCCTTTTCCCAGGTTGCGATGCGCCGGTGCGCAGGCCGTCGCACGCCCTTTTCAGGCGTGTCCGGCTTCGCGTCCAATCATTAGACGATTGAAAGCATCGACACCCGCCCCCTTCCGACAAGGGTTTCCGGCCGAGCCATCAATAAAATTGATCGTCACGATGAAAATTATGCGTTTTCCTTGCAGGTCGCCGTGATGCATAGTTGCGTCGTGTTGACGCACCTTTGAGTCTTTCAGTCATGAACATGCGAATCGAGCCGTCCGTGCTCGCGAACCCCGACCTGCAATTTGCGACGCTTTCGTCAGGCATCAGCCTGCCGTATGTCGAGCGGGGCAGTGGCGCGCCGATGGTGTTCGTGCACGGCTCGCTGTGCGACTACCGCTACTGGGATCCGCAACTCGCGTCGCTGTCGGCTCACTACCGCTGCATCGCGCCGAGCCTCAGCCATTACTGGCCGGCCGTCGAAGCGGGCATCCAGGACGAGTTCAGCTGGCAGAACCACGTCGACGAGCTCGCCGAATTCATCGATGCGCTCGATCTGGGCCCCGTGCATCTGGTCGGTCACTCGCGCGGCGGCAGCGTCGCGTTCAACGTTGCGCGCCAGCATCCGCACCTCGTCGAATCGCTGACGCTCGCCGATCCGGGCGGCCCGCTGCAACAGCCGGGCGTGCGCGAAGCCGCGCTGCCGGCCGCCGCGATCGCGCTGCGCACGAAGGCCGTGAACCTGATCGGGCAAGGCGACGTCGAATCGGGCCTCGAAATGTTCGTCGATTCCGTGAGCCTGCCGGGCGCATGGAAGAAGAGCACGTCGCGCTTCCGCACGATGGCGATCGACAACGCGAGCACGCTGCCGAAGCAACTGCGCGACCCGCTGCCCGCGTACTCGCAGCACACGGCCGGCGACATCGCATGCCGCACGCTGCTGATCGACGGCCAGCGCAGCCCGAAGATGTTCCGCAACAACGTCGACACGCTGTCGCAGTGGATCGGCAATGCGCAACGGCAGACCGTCGCCGGCGCGTCGCACGGGATGAACGCAGCGAGCCCCGCCGTGTTCAACCGCTTCGTACACGAGTTCGTCGCCGCGTAAGTGCTCCCGGGCGGCTTCTGCGCCGCCCGTTCTCCTCGCAGTTCAACGACGATGCGGATACACGCCGCATCGCCGCTCCATCAACCGCCGTGCGTTACCGGCGCGTCCGTCCCGTAGATCTGCCTGCGCAATTCCGCCAGCCGCGTATCGAGCGCCACGCGCTGCTGCTCGCGGTCCGGCACCGTGCGCACCACCTCGTCGATGATCTTGCGGCTCTGCGCAACATAGTCCGCATCCTGCCGTTCGCGCGCGGGCGAGGCCGGCCGCTCGCCCATCGCGAGATCGCGCAGATGGTCGCGCAATGCATCGCTCGCGGCCTGGCGTGCGCCGGCGTCCGGTTCCGCATCCTGCAGCAGCAGATCCGCGAGGCCCGACGCCTCGCGCGGATCGAGCTTGCCCGCATCCGCATCGGCACGCAGTTGCGCGAGCAACGAACGGGCGCGCGCCTGACGGTCGGCCGCGTTCAGCGCGTCGCGTTCGTGTGCATAGCCGTCGAGCTGCACGCGGAAATTGACCGGCGACGCGGCCGCTGGATTCGTCATGGATGATTCCTGGCTGACTACGGTGGAAGAAGCGTGTGGCGTGCCGCCCGGACGGCCGCTCCACAGCACGACGGCCGACGCGACGGCGCCTGCCGCCAGCGCGATCGTGCCCCATACGATGACGGTTCGGTTCATCATGCGGTCCCTGTCACACGCGCGAAGAGCGGATCGGTCACGCTCGCCGCGCCGGTTTCGACATGGCCGGCCAGCGTGCGCAGATAGCCCGCATCCGCATCGATCGTCACGCTGAAGTCGTACCAGCCACCGCTTGCCGACAGGTTCAGCACCGTGTCGATGGCAGCGCCCGCCGCGACCGTGCCCGAACGCGGCGCGGCGCCGTAGCCGTTATCCGTGAGCGTCGCGACGAGCGGCGTGCGGCCCGCGTTGCGCATCCGCACGACAAGATTGCCGTCGGCGCGATAGGCGACCGTCACGTCGAACAGCGGCGCGCTCGACGCCGCACTGCCCTTGAAGCGGCGGAAAAAGCCGTTCGGCCCGTACGCGGCGAGGTCGTAGCGCCCCTGCGTGTCACGCACCGGCCACCACTGGTCGCTCAACACGCGGCCGCTCTGGATCGTGTAGAAGCGCGGGCCGTTCTGCGCGATCGCGTCATGCACATGGAACACCGCGGCCGACGTGCCGGCCGCGTTGCCCGGCACGGCCTTGCCGTTGTTCGCGAAGCTCACGTTCAGCACGCCGGCGCGCGTATCGAGCGCCGCTTCGACGAACAGCTCGTACGGCACCGCGCGCAGCTTGCGCTGCCCCGGTTCCTGCACCGGCAGCGGCGCATTCTCGGCCGGGTAGCTCGACGGATAGCTCGGCTTCGCGAGGTAGTACTGCACCCAGTACGCGTTGTCGAGCTGCGCCTTCGTCGCAGTCAGGTTGAGCAGTGCGGGCGGCACCGTGCGGTCCGCATCGCCCGCGAAGTCGAACGCCGACGTGAGATCGCCGCACACCGCGCGGCGCCACGGCGTGATGTTCGACTCATAGACTTCCGGATGATCGTCGCCGAAACGCTTCTCGATGAAGCGGATCACCGACGAGTGATCGAAGACTTCGGAACAGGTCCACCCGCCCTTCGACCACGGCGAGATCGCGAGCAGCGGCACGCGCGTGCCGAGCCCGATCGGCAGCCCGGACGCCTGCTCGATCTCGCCTTCGACGCTGACCGTCGACAGCCCCTTGCCGGCCTTCCACGGCGGCACGGGTGCGGTCACGTGGTCGAAGCGGCCGTCGCCTTCGTCGTAGCAGATCAGGAATACCGTCTTCGCCCATACGTCGGGATTCGACGTGAGCGCATCGAGAATGCGCGACACGAATTCCTCGCCGAACGACGGCCCCCACCACGGATGCTCGGACGACGAGAACGGCGGCACGATCCACGACACCTGCGGCAGCCGGTTCGCGAGCACGTCGTCGCGCAGCGACGCGATGCCGCGCGCGGTCAGCCCGCGCTGGTTGAGCGGCGAGCTGGACGACGCCGACTTGTACTGCGAAAACCACGCGAGCGCGTTGCAGTCGTAGTTGTTGGTGTTGTCGATCCAGTAGCGGCTCGACAGGAAATTCCACGCGACATTGAACGAACCGACACCGCCTTCCTGGTAGACGCGCCAGTCGATGCCGGCCTGCTGCAAGCGTTCGGGGAAGGTCTTCCACGACACCGTGCCCGTGCGGTCGCCCATCCAGTTCGACATCGCGACCTGGCTGCCGTCCGCGTTCGGCGACGAGCGCCCCGTCATCAGGTAGAGCCGGTTCGGATTGGTCGGCCCCATCATCGACTGGTGATACGCGTCGCAGATCGTGAACGCGCTCGCGAGCGGGTAGTAATACGGCAGGTCGTTACGCTTGAAGTAGCCCATCGCGTCCGGCCACTGCACGGCCATCCACTGGTCGTTGCGCCCTTCGTTCCACAGCTTGTGGAACGCATCCCACTCGTGGTTCTCGGGCATCATCCACTGCGCCCACGTCTTCGACGTGTCGAGATGCCAGGGCACGTAGTCGCGGCCCTTGTAGTTCTGGTACCAGACGCTCTTGCCGTCGGGGCGCGCGACCACGCGCGGATCGTTGAAGCCGCGCACGCCCGGAAACGTGCCGAAGTAATGGTCGAATGCGCGGTTTTCCTGCATCAGCACGACGATGTGCTCGACGTCCCGGATCGTGCCGGTCACGCGGGCCGGCTCGACGGCAAGTGCGCGGCGAATGCTTTCGGGCAGCGCCGCCGCGAGCGCGGCAGCGCCGGCCGCCTGCGCCGAGCGGGTCAGGAACGTACGGCGATCGATACGCGACATCGGCAATCCCTCCTCGTTTTTCTGGCCGGACGGGGATGGTCATGCAGGCGGCATGCGCCGCGTGCGGGCGATGCGCGGCCTCGGGGCCGCAAAGCGGTTCCGAACCAGGCGCGCGGCGCGTCGGCGGCCCCCTCCTGCCCGCCGCGCGCGTCATCGATCTGTCGGATTCTAGAAAGGGAAATCGGACAGTTTTGTTAAGATCCGACAAATATCCAGACGATTACGACATTAGAAGTCCTCTACAATTTCTTCCGTCACATGCCGGACATCGACGACAGGTTGAGCACCAACGAAAAACGGCGGACGCATGCGCGCCCGCCGTTGCTTGTCACACCACGCCGCCGGCGTGTCCTACCACGCGGCCGGCTCCGGCTCCGCCTTGCGCGTGACCGCATCGGGCAGCCCGAACACGCTGTCGAACGCCCAGTTGTACGTGAACGTGAAGATTGGGAAGAACACGATCAGCACCGCGTCGTACAGGAACGCCTGCAGCAGCGACACGTCGAGCCACCACGCGATCAGCGGGATCAGGAACGTCACGAGCGCAATCTGGAAGCCGATCGCATGCAGCACGCGGCGCCCGACCGTGCGCGTCGTCGCTGCGCTTTTGCGCTCCCACGCCTCGAACACGAGGTTGTACAGGAAATTGACGGTGACGCCCGTCGTCGAGATCATCACGCCCAGCAGTCCGCTCGTCGCCACGCTCGCGCCGCTCAGCATGCCGAGCACCGACGATGCGATCAGGATGCCGAGCACCTCGAACATCACGACGTAGACTATGCGTCTCTTCCACCCTTGCATGACCATCCACCTTCTATCGAACAAGGTGGCGAGACTATCAGCGGGTAGCCCGTCCGCAAAAGTCAGGTCCTTTCAATTTTTCTGACAGGAAGCCCTCGCATGCTGACCAGCGACCACATCGACATGCTGCTGACCGTCATCGACAAAGGCTCGTTTTCCGCCGCCGCGCGGGCGCTCGGCCGCACGCCGTA
>NZ_JAAGPB010000412.1:0-245 GCF_017104585.1 Burkholderia sp. Ac-20392 | reverse complement strand
GGGCGTATCATTAAAAAAAAAAAAAATTCTATAATAGTCCCTTATCGACGTGTAATCACATCATCTATCACTCTTACATGCCTCTTCTGTTCGCTGCTTCTACACTCTGCATCACTGTTATCATCTTATCTTTACTCTTTGCCTCCCCCTGATTATCGACATCTCTCTGTTCTCTCGTCCATTCGTGTCTTCTCTGATTTGCTTACTCTTCTTACTGGCTGTACTTACTATAACCACTCATTCGT
>NZ_JAAGPB010000411.1:0-7705 GCF_017104585.1 Burkholderia sp. Ac-20392 | reverse complement strand
GGTGCCGGCCGCGATGCGGTTCGGCCGCAGCACCGCGAACGGCAGGCCGAGCACGGCGACGATCGTCAGTACCCCGATCAGGATGCCGACCTTGTCCGCCGTGATGCGTCGCGCGGACGCTGCCGCGCGATCCGTCATTTAACGAAGCCCTTCGATTTCAGGTAGCTTTTCGCGACGCCGGCGGCCGGCTCGCCGTTGATCTGGATGCGCGCATTCAGCGTCTGCAGCGTCTTCAGGTCGAGGCTCGCGAACACGGGCTTCAGGTAGTCGGCGATTTGCGGGTGTGCTTTCAGCACGGCTTCGCGGATCACCGGCGCGGGGGCATAGACGGGCTGCACGTGCTTGTCGTCGTCGAGCACCGCGAGGCCGCTCGACGCGATCCCGCCGTCGGTGCCGTAGACCATCGCGGCATTCACGCCGTCGGTCTGGTTCGCGGCGGCCTTGATGGTCGCGGCCGTGTCGCCGCCGGACAGCACGACGAGCTGGTCGGGCTTCAGCTTGAAGCCGTACGCTTTCTCGAACGACGGCAGCGCGGACGCGCTGTTCACGAATTCGGCCGACGCCGCGAGCTTCACCTTGCCGCCGCCGGCGACCCACTTGCCGAAATCGGAGAAGGTCTTCAGGTGCTGCGACTGCGCGACGGGCGCGAGCACGGCGACGCCCCACGTGTTGTTCGCGGGCGCCGGGGTGAGCCAGACGAGATGGTTCGCCGCGTAGTCGAGTTGCTTCGCGGTGTCGTAGCCCTGGCTTGCGTTCTTCCACAGCGGATCGTCGGCCTTGTTGAAGAAGAACGCGGCGTTGCCGGTGTATTCGGGGTAGATGTCGATCTCGCCGCTCGTGAGCGCCTTGCGCACGATCGGCGTGGTGCCGAGCGCGATCTTTTCGGTGACGGCGATGCCGTGCGCCTTCAGCACCTGCGCGATGAGGTTGCCGAGCAGGTTGCCTTCGGTGTCGATCTTCGACGACACCACGACGGGCGCGTCGGCATGCGCGCCGGGCGCGACGATGGCGGCGGCGAACGCGAGGCCCAGGATCCGGGCGGGCAGGGCGAGCTTCATACGGGCCATTCTCCAGGACGGGGGCGTACGCCGAAAGTTACTTGACTGAGCCGGCTTTGGCAAACCGCGTGCGGCGGCGTGCCCACAGCCCGTGTGGGGATTACCCGCATCCGTGTTGCAGGCTTGTTACACTGAAATCCGTTCCCGCCTTGCCGACACTTCCTGACATGAAGCCCGAGTTGCTGGTTCTCATCGCTTTGCGCGGCGACGCGCATCGCGAGATCGCCGCGTCGTTCGACGTGCGCTACGCCCCGACACCTGAAGCACGCGAACGCGCGATCGCCGAACACGGCGGCACGATACGCGCGGTGCTGACCAACGGCAGCACGGGGCTCACCGCCGCCGAGATCGACCGTCTTCCGCAACTCACGTTCGTCAGCGCGCTCGGCGCCGGCTACGAGAACATCGACGTCGCGCATGCCAAGGCGCGCGGCATTACCGTGGTCACGGGCGCCGGCACCAACGACGATTGCGTCGCCGATCACGCGTTCGCGCTGCTGCTCGCGGCCGTGCGCAATGTCGTGCAGCTCGATGCGAAAACCCGTGCGGGCGTGTGGCGCGAGGGACTGGCGATGCCGCCGAACGTGTCGGGCAAGAAGCTCGGCATCATCGGGCTCGGCAAGATCGGCGAGAAGTGCGCACGCCGCGCGGCGGGCTTCGACATCGAGATCGGTTATCACAACCGGTCGGAGAAGAACGTTCCCTACCGCTATTTCGATCGCGTCGACGCACTCGCGCAGTGGGCCGATTTCCTGATTGTCGCGACACCGGGCGGCGCGGGCACGCGGCACCTGATCGATCGCGCGGTGCTCGATGCGCTCGGCCCCGACGGGTTCGTCGTCAACGTGTCACGCGGCAGCGTTGTCGATACCGCTGCTTTGGCGGAGGCGTTGCGGGAAGGTCGCATCGCGGGCGCGGGGCTCGACGTGTACGAAGGCGAACCCGAGCCGCCGCGCGCGCTGACGGATCTCGGCAGTGTCGTGTTGACGCCGCACATGGGCGGCTGGTCGCCCGAGGCGCTCGATCGCTCGGTGCAGCAGTTCATCGACAACGCAGCGCGGCACTTCGCGGGGCAGCCGGTGCTCACGCCGGTGTGAGGGCGAGGCAGCAGGCGCGAATCAGGTCGCCTGCTTGCAGAGTTCCCAATAGAACGCCGGCAGGTTCGCCGGCTTGTCGGCATCGAGGTCGATCCAGCCGAACTGGTTGTGCTCGTCACTCAAGACGATTTCATGACGATCGACCTAGCACTGGAAGCACACGATGAGCACGTGCTTGCCCGGCACGACCTCGCATGAACGGCTCGCCACGTAGCGGATCGCCGATGCGACGATCCCGCATTCCTCCTGCACTTCACGCGTGACGGTTTCTTCGAGCGATTCGCCTGCTTCGGGCCAGCCGCCCGGCAACTCCCATTCGTCGCGCGGATTGCGCAGGAACAGGACCGAGCGGCCGTCGCGGACGATGGCTTTGGCGCTGATGGGGATCATGTGGGTTCACCGTGGGCATTCGACTGTCGCAGCCTATCGCAGGTGTTCCCTTCGTGCAGCGAGCCCCCGCCTGCGCGCCGGTCGGCGCAGGCGGGGGAGGCCGAGTCGTTACGCCGGAAGCCGGCGTGCGACTATGCGCCCGTGGACGACGAAGCCAGCGGCACCGTCACCGACGTACCGGCCGGATCGAGCGTCAGCCCGGTGCCCGGCGTCGGCCGCAGCGTGGCCTCGTTGTCGCTGGACAGCACGACGAGCCCCAGCCGATGGCCGGCTTCCACCTTGTAGTCACGCGGCATGAACGTCAGCTTCAGGTCGTACGGCATCCCGGGCAGCACGGGCTCCGAGCGCCACTCGGACCACCGGTTGCGCGGGTCGGTCCACGCACGCGTGACGATCGTCGCCGTGCCGTCCGGCGCGCGATCGACCAGCAGGGCCGTCACGTTGGCCACCGCCGTGAAGGTCAGCCTGACGCGTGCGGTCGCTGAACCGGACAGGCGTGTCGCGGCCGTGAGCGGCGCGGTTTCGAAGCGGCTGCGGTTCTCGCCCGTCGGCGCGTTCGCCAGCGTGAGCGCGGGAATGCGCGCATCGTCGGTGAAGCGCGCGAGCGGGCCGCCGGTCGGCAGCCGCAGCAGCGTGCCGGTGCCCGCACCGTCGCCGCCCGCGAAATACGTGACCGGCGTGGCGTGGCGTGCGGCCCAGTCCGCTTCCTTCAGCAGCGTGCCGTCCGCCTGCTCGATCACCGCGCGCGGATCGCGTTCGACGCCGTTGTCGAAACCGATCAGGTAGCGCGTAAACCAGCGGTTCACTTCCGCGGTCCACGCATCGGCCATCGCCGGCACGCGGGTCGGGTCGGTGTGCTTCAGGCGATGCAGCCACAGCTGCGTCGGCACGCCCTGGCGCCGCATCGCGAGATGCCACAGCGTCGACTGGTCGACCCGCACGTTGTCGTCGGTCAGCCCCTGCGCGACGAGCGCCGGCGCGACCGCGTACGCGGTGGGAATGTCGCGCGCGGCCCAGAACGGCGAATAGTCGCCGGTCTTGCGGTCTTCCTGCTGCAGCGCTTCGTCGATCAGGTGCGTGCAGCGCTCCGGATGCGCGTTCGTCAGCAGCGCCTTGATGTACACGTCGACGTCTTCGCCCTGATAGCCTTCCGGCGCGCGCACGAGCCCGCCCGAGCGGTAGTAGCCGTACATGTTCGTCAGCCCGGCCACCGGCACGATCGCGTCGAGCCCGCGCGTGCGCAGGCTCGCGACCATCTTCGGCAGCGTGCCGTCGTACGACACGCCGTACATGCCGACGTGGCCCGTCGACCAGTTCGCGACGACCGTCTTGCCGTTCGCGTCCTTCGCGGTCGCGTCGCGGCCGAGCCAGCGGATCACCGATGCCATCGCGACCGATTCGTCGCGTGTGAGGATCGTCGGGCAGCCGTCCGAACCGGCGGTGCCGAGCGAATCCGCGTAGACGATCGTGAAGCCGCGCGGGATGAAGTAGCTCTCGATCCACGAGCGCCCGGCGGCGGCCGCTTCGACCTGCTGCAGCATCCGCACCTGCGGCGCGGCGGCCATGATGCGCGCGGACGCGCCGGTCGCTGCCGTGGCCGCCGTGGCGGCCGGATGCGGCGTGCCGTCGAGTTCGACGTCGACGTTGTGGTCGGGGCTGTCGGCAAGGCCCGCGTAGTACGGGCTCGCGAGCACGATGACGGGCGTGCGTGCGCCGTTCGCGGTTTCGGTCGGGCGCACGATGCGCACGTGGATGCGGTCGCGCGTGCCGTCACCGTCGGAATCGACCGGCGTGTCGACCCACGCGTTCTCCTCGATCGTGCCGCCCGACAGCGACGGCTGCACCTGGCCGTTCGTGATCACGGGCCGGTAGCGGCCGCCGCTGGCCGGATTGGCGTACGGCACGCCGGACGGCGAAACGCGTGATGCAAGCGACTGCTTGTCGGCCGCCGATGCGGCGGCCCCCTCCTGTTGGCCCTGCGCGAGCGCGGAGACGCCCGCCACGCTGCCGCCGTCGTCGCCGCCGCACGCGGCGAGCGTCGCGGCTGCAACGAGCGCTGGAAGCCACGCGCGACGCAATCCGGTTCGATGAATGTCCATTGTCGACCTCTTCTTTTGATTGTCTGGAACCGGACGGCCCGCGATATGCCCCCTGCGGCCCGGCCGGGTGCTGCATCGGATGAAACGGAACTGCACCTGCGAAAGCGCCGGGCGCGATGCCCGGGTGTCACGGCCGGTGTCGACGCGCGTCACGCATCGTGCAACCCGGCGGGCGTCGGGGCGACTGCATCGCCCCGAACGGAAAGCGTCAGCGCGGCGGCCGCTTCGGGCCGTGCGATCGATGCGAGGCACGCGGCACGAAATGAATGCAGGAGTGCGAATCAAATGCGGGCATGCCCGATCTTCCTTCAGGTTTCAGACGAAACGGAACGGCACGATGCGATGAGGCGGGGATGTTGCGAACGGCGGTGCTGCAACGGCAGGAAAGCGCGACGCGAGTCGGCGGGGCTGGCCGGATTGCTTTCCGGAAGCTTGCGCAAAACTTATCTCAGTGAAATCTCGGTGTCAAACTTTTTTAGTTTGAGTCAAACAAAGTTTTGAAGCGCGTCCGGCGATCGACCTGCGATCGGTCTAAATTTCCGTGAAATCTGTCCGTAAACGGTAAAAAACACATTGAAAGGAGAGAGAGGGCATGACGATTTCTGTCACGGCAGCGAGCGGCCTTTCGCTCGCGCAGATGGCGCAGGAAGCGGCGCTCGACGGCCGCCAGCAGGCGGACGCGGCGGTCGGGCAACCGCAGGACGCGCCGATTACCATCCGGGCGCTGGATCTGGACGCGATGCAGGCGGCGCGCATGAAGCAGATGTCGATACTGGGCAACCTGTCGACGGCGCTGCGCGACGTCACCAGCCAGCTCGCGACGAGCATGCACGAGATCATCGCGAAGCGTCCGGACCTGGCCGACGCGCAGTTCGACTTCAAGACCGACAACGGCCGGATCGAGGTCGTGTCGAAGACGATGACGGAAAGCGATCGCGCGTGGGTGGAGTCGACGCTGAACGCGAACGCGGGCCTCGTGCTCGCGACGCGCGAGTTTCACCAGCAGGCCGTCGACTTCGCGGAGCAGGGCGCGGCCGCCGTCGGCGAGACGTTCACGGACGACGATCGCAAGGTGGCCAGCCAGCGCGCCGACGCGGATTTCCTCTTCATGAAGGAGATCAACGCGTCCGTCGCGCGCAACCAGAAGTTCGAAGAGGTCGGCGGGCATTTCACCGCGCAGGACGGCACGCCGCTGAAGTTCGACCAGTCGGCCGGCAGCGCGCGCGGCACGCTGGCGCTGCTGGATACCGACCGTCAGTTGTCGTCGGGCGCGGCGATCTTCGTCGACGATTCGGGGCAGAAGACCTACGGCCGGCGCGCGGGCCTGATCGACGTCGGCTTCGGGGCCGCGTTCGAGAACATCCTGAACGGCCGCAACAGCATCGGATTCCACGAGATCGCCTGACGATGCGCGTCGCAGAGCCTGGCGCCGCGCGCCGCGCGCCTATTCGTCGCGCAGCGCTTCGGCCGGCCGCACCCGCGCGGCACGCCAGCTCGGGTAGAGCGTCGCGATGCACGACATCAGGAACGCGGCCGCGGCGATCTCGATCACGTCGGTCGCCGCGAGCTTCGACGGCAGCGAGCTGAGGAAATACACGGACGGCGTCAGGAAGCGGATGCCGAGCAACTGCTCGATCGCCGGCAGCACCCACGGGATGCTCACCGCGATCGCGCAGCCGAGCGCGACGCCCGCCAGCGTGCCGGCGAGGCCGATCGTCATCCCCTGGATCGCGAAGATCTTCATGATCGACCCGGGCGGCGCGCCGAGCGTGCGCAGGATCGCGATGTCGCCCTGTTTCTGCGTGACGGTCATCACGAGCGACGATACGAGGTTGAACGCGGCGACCGCGACGATCAGCATCAGGATCAGCGACAGCATGCGCTTTTGCAGCCGCTCGGCTTCGAACCACGTGCGGTTCTGCCGGGTCCAGTCGCGAATATAGAGGTCGCCCGACAGCGTGCGCGACAGTTCCAGTGCGATGTCCGGCGCGCGCTGCAGATCGTCGAGACGCAGCCGGATGCCGGTGGGCGCGCGCACGTTGAACAGCGTCTGCGCGTCGCGGAGATGGATGTAGGCGAGCGCGCTGTCGTACTGGTAGTGGCCCGACTCGAACGTGCCGACCACGTTGAACTGCCGGAACTGCGGCAGCGCGTCGCCGACGCGAGCGGCCTTGCCGGGCGCGAAGAACGTGATGCGGTCGCCGATCTTCACGTGCAGCGCGTCGGCCAGCGCCGAGCCGAGCACGATGCCCATCCCGCCCGGCACGAGCGCGTCGAGCCGCCCGGTTTTCAGCTTGCGCGCGATCTCGGACACGCGCGGTTCCAGCACGGGATCGATGCCGCGCAGCGCGACGCCCGTCACGCTGCCCGCGTTCGTCAGCAGCGCCTGCGCGTCGACATAGGGCGCGACGGCGCGCACCGCCGGATTCTGCAGCGATTCGTGCGCGGTGAGCCGCCAGTCGGGCATCGCGCCGGTCGGCGAGAAGATTTCCACGTGCGCGAGCACCGACAGCATCCGGTCGCGCACTTCGGTCCGGAATCCGTTCATCACCGACAGCACGACGATCAGCGCGGCGACGCCGAGCGCGATCCCGGCCATCGCGGCGCCGGCAATGAACGACACGAAGCCGTCGCCGGCCGAGCGCCGGCCGCCGCGCGCATAGCGCAGCCCGATCTGCCATTCGAACGGGAGTTTCAAGCGGTTTCCTTTCATTTTGATTCGATCCAGCCGAGCCGCGCATTCTAGCGAACGCGGCGCCGCCGTGCGCAGACGCTGCGCCATCGACGGCCGATATCCGCCCGACCGGCCGGTCATCCGGCAGCGTTGCACGCCGGCACACCGATATTTCCATCGTTTCGGGTCTGATCGATAATGGCGCCCAGCATCCGGTCGAACATACCAAGCAATTACGGCGCAATCGGGCCGCGCCGTCACAGACCCATAACAATTCGGGGAAGGTTGCCGCACCAGGCAGCATGTCCTTGACAAGGAAATAACAATGGATTTGCTGCGCTTCCTGTTGCTCCTGCCGATTCGCGTGGCGGGCTTCGTCTGGTGGCA